>JAOUGT010000267.1 GCA_029865485.1 Nitrospira sp. | reverse complement strand
GGGCCCACATCGCCGGCTCTGACAAGAAAGCCATTCCAGTTTGTGAAAAGTCCCGCAAGGAACGCCACGAGAGCAATAAAGAGCTGCATCTCCCGTCCTCAGTGCATGATCATTCCTGCTCCGGATGTGGATCTTTTCTGATGAGTGCGAGGTAGAGCAGGGTGTCGACAAGGTCTTGATCGGTCAGAGTGGTGTCGGGAAACATACCAGTCCCAGGATGGCCTTCTCGGATGGCCCGAGCTCGTTCCTGGTTGGTTTTCAAATGCAATACGTCGGGGTTTCGCAAATCAGGAGGCGGAGGATTCAGCCTCGCGATCAGCGCGGCAGTGCTCGCTTCCAGTCGCGGTGGGCGATTCAGGTATCCATCGATACCATGGCAGTAGTAGCAAGCCCCCCTGCCGTTGAAGATGTCTCTTCCTTGCAGGATATTCCCTTTCGGTTTCCCACTCGGTTGACTGGTCGAGGATGCTGCCCACGCGTCATGCGTTAGAGACACCGTCTCCATTCCCAACCAACCCAGGACCAGGACACTCAATACGTTCAACCAGGCTTTCTTGTTCATTTGGTTTGTTTGGTCTCTCTAGTCTGTCTCGTCGCTTTGGCCATTTGGTTTCCTCTGAGTCACTCAATGCGCCAAACCAGATGGACCGAGCAGACAAGACGAATCGGGCTTGTTTAACTCGTCAGTGATCAGTGCAACAGGCATTGTACCGGTCTTCCGGAATGCTGTTCATGGTGCTGAAGATCGTGGCGCGTTCCTCCGCATTTGTCACGTTATCGATGGCAGGATAGAGCGCCTTCTCCTCCTTTCTGTTGTGAGAGCCTAAGAGGTCGAGCAGCGACTGCTCCTCTTGATCACTATTGAGATCCTGGCTCTCTACTTTCCGATGGATGGCATCGAGTAGCTTCTTGATCTGTTCATGCTCAAACCGCATCATGGGAGTCGGCCCATCCTCGATCATCCCGGTCTTCTCTTCCCACATTGGAAACAGCAGTTCCTCTTCCCAGATGATATGCCGCTGGAGGCCGACTTTGAATTCCTTGAAGGCCTCCTTGGCCTTTGCAAAGTCCGACCGTTTCGACGCCTGAAAGGTCTTAAACAATTCATCCAACCGATCGTGATCCTTCTCATACAATGCCGTAATGGTCTGCTCACTCATAGCTCCCTCGTTATTGAACATTCCGCCGCGCAACCAGCTGCTCATAGCTAGTCACGATTGGCCAGTGACTTTGTACTCAAGGTGACAAGCCACACAGGCCTTGAGCAGATTATTGAACGCCGGCAGGATCTTCTTCAAGTCCTTGGAGGGAATAGTTGTCGCCAGCTCCTCCGCCGCCTCATGATGTGCTATAGCCAGATCGTGATAAGTCGGAGGAAAATTCTCTGAGTCACCATAGGCCAGTGCCTGCCGATGTCTGAAGAAGCCGAGATGCGACTCAGTCAGGCCCTTCGCCAACTCGAAATCCTCTTCGACTAATGCATCGACAATCACCTGCATCGTCTCCAGATGTTGCAGCATCACCGCACGGTGTTCCTTCCCTGCCGATGAGGACAATGGAATCGCGTATCTTGTATCGGGGGTGAGATAGGGATTGGGTCGCGTCACTCTCTGTGCCTGTTCAGCGCACCCAGCGGCTAACGTGACACACAGCAGCCCCATAGCGAGAAGGGCTGGCATGGTTCTCAATGAAGAGGCCGATCGTCTATACATCGCAATATTCATCCATCTACTGGCCTAGTCATGCTTTCTGCTCTGTCTGTTTCACCCGTTCCCAGTAGGTATTGACTCGGCCCTGGATGTGCGCGATCACATCCTTCTGCACGGTCGGTTCAAACAGATGACGAAAGCGCCCTTGGAGCTTGAGATAGTTGTCCGCCGGACTGAGCTTTGGAATGTAGGTATGGACGACCTCGCCGTTGACGGCTTCCTTGAGCGGCCAGAGTCCGCTTTCCACCGCCAGTCGCGCGACATCGGGTGTGTGAGCCGGATCGAATAACCATCCGGTCGGGCAAGCCGCAAATCCCAGGAAGAGCTTCGGGCCTCGATATTTGGCAGCGCGCACAAACTTTTCTTCCAGGTCGAGTGGGAATCGCGGCGACACCGTCGCGACATATGGCGGGTTGTGCGCTCGCCAAATTTCGAAGATGTCCTTTTTCTCCTGCGTCGCGCCGACCGGCTGCTGTACGGCGCAGGGGGACGTCGTCGTTTTGGCTCCATAGGGTGTGGAGGGACTCAACTGAACACCGGTGTTCCCGTAGGCTTCGTTGTCATAACAGAAGTAATAGAAGTCCAGTTTTCTGGTGATAGCCCCCGAGGTCGACGAGAGCGCCATATCGTAGGTTGACCCATCTCCACCTACGACCACCACCGTGACATTCTCGTCCTTCGGCAGCCGTCCCTTCGCGATCAACACATCCAGCGCATCACGCACCCCCTGCGCACCGGCCGGAGCGGAACCCATCGTTGTATACAGCCAGGACGCATCCAACGGGGTGAAAGGAAACGTCGCCAAGTTCGTGAAACAGCCGGCTGCATTCACATAGACGACGTGCGGCCCGAGCACTTTGGACGCGAGTCGCAACGATTCGAGTCCCCCGCAGCCGGCGCAGAGCGGTGATCCTGGGAAGACATGTTCTTCACGCGGGATTTGATGGAGATCTTTGAACCGATGTGGTTCCCAACTCATTGACTGCTCACCGACTTGTCTTGAGCTCATGTGCGAGAAACTGCAACTGTTCCATTTCTCGGTGCTCAGCCTCGGTATAGAGCAACACGGGTCCGATACCGTTGCCACGAACTCCCGCTTCTGCCGTCTGTTCGAAAATAGCCAGAAACTCACCTTCGGAAATATTCTTTCCCCCCAACCCTCCGATAAAAGAACAGAGCGCTCTTGGTCGCAGCGGTTCGTGATAGAGACAAGCCGCGATCTCCTGGAAGAGAATGCCTCCCTGACCTGCCGACAGATTCTGATCCAGGACTGCTACCGTCCGTTTTCCGTTCAACGCGTGACGAATAGCATCCGCGGGCCACGGTCGGATCATACGCAGCCGGAGCAATCCGACTTTGCGACCCGCCTCTCTCGCTGCATCTACCGCAGCCTTGCCCTTGCTCGCGTAAGCATTGCTCATCACCAACACATCATCTGCATCCTCAAGCCGATATCCCTCAACCACGTCGTAGCGGCGGCCAAACAGCCGTTCGAATTCGATGGCAGCATCTTCATGTACCCTGAGCGCATTCACCGAGGCGAGGTGGATCTGGTGGCGAAAGTAACTGTAGGTCGCACCGCCTGTCACTGCCGTACCGAGCGCGTGGGGAACCGAGGCTTTGAATCCCAAATGAGTTGGACGAAACGGTGGAAGAAACTGTTTCACGAGTTCCAGATCCGGCACAATCACCGGCTCACGGGTAAATGACAAGATAAAGCCGTCGAGGTTGACCACGACCGGGAGACATACCCGGGCATCTTCGCTGATGCGATACCCCAGGAGAATCGAATCCACCACTTCCTGGCAAGTTTCCGCATGGATCTGCACAAAACCGGTATCGCGTGCAGCCAACACGTCGTTGTGATCTGCCTCAAGAGTGATGGGGGAAGCCAGGGCCCGTGAGACATTGACCAATACCAGCGGTACCCGCCAGCCAGCTACCGTGTACAAGACTTCGAACGCATGGAGCAATCCCTGGCTTGAGGTAGCAGTGAACACACGTGCGCCGGTTGCAG
>JAOUGT010000074.1 GCA_029865485.1 Nitrospira sp. | reverse complement strand
ACTGAGCTACGGGCGCAACCAGACTCACCATGAATCATGTTCGGACAAGACTTGTCAAGGTTGCAACAAGCAGATGCAGCCACTTACCGTCGCGCCAGAATTTCATTGGCCACTTGTGTGACGGACTTTCCCTCCGTTTCAATCACATGATCAGCCGCGGCCTGATACTTCGGCAGACGTTCCAGCAGTACCTCTTGAATTTCATCGACGAATGATTTGGCGCCGGTCAACGAAGGCCGTTGCGTATCGGACCCGATGCGCTTGCCAATGGTCTCGACTGAGGCGGTCAGCCAAAACAGCTTTCCGGTCCGTTTCAACACCTCGACATTTTGTGGTCGAAGGATGGCGCCACCGCCGGTGTCGATCACCAGCCCATCTCTTCCGGCCAAGTCCTGACAAATCTTGGTCTCGAGATCTCGAAAATATTCCCATCCATGCTGTTCAACAATCTGAGGGATGGATTGCCCGGAAGACTTCACAATCTCGGCATCTGTGGAGAGCAGCTCGAGACCGAGATGGGCAGCCACAATCTTCCCGACCGTGCTCTTCCCCGTGCCACGATAGCCGATCAGCACCAGGTTCATTGGAAATGCGACTCCAAGACCGAACGCATGACGGCAACCGGAGCTGGTTGATTGGTCCAGAGTTCACATTGTGTGACGGCCTGATTGAGAAACATCTCTAACCCTGGAATCGTCTTGCACCCCGCGCGTGTGGCATCTTTCAGCAACTGCGTTTCCCGTGGGTTATAGACGATATCCATGACAGCAAGCCCCTCGTGCAGGAACGACGCGGGAATACAGGTTTCACCGGATTTCGGAGACATGCCGACCGGGGTGCAATGAATCAGGACGTGCGAGTCAGGAAGAACCCGACGAAGGGCGGCCTCATCGAGATAAGAATCCTCTACCGTGACCGATCCCACAGAACGAAGATCTTGAGCCAGGCGAGCCCGTTCCGAGTCCTCAATGCCTAGCAATATCAATTTCTCCGCGCCGGACTCAGCTGCCAGTGCAACAGCAATCGCTCGCGCGGCCCCTCCGGAGCCAAGCACCACGATGCGTCGACCTTTCGGCTCGACTCCTCCTTCACGCAATGCCCTCAAGGCACCAGTCGCATCAGTGTTGTACCCAGTCAACTCGCCCTTTTCCGCTACAATGGTATTGATCGCCCCGATCCGCTTGGCGGTCGGCTCCACATGGTCAAGGAACTGCATCGCCGCCACCTTGTGAGGGATGGTCACACTCGCCCCGCGGAAGTTGCCCAGGGCACGAAGTCCCTTAATGGCATCGCCGATCGCTTGCACTTGCCAAGCTAGATAGACAAAGTTGAGCCCTAGTGTACGAAATGCCGCATTATGGATGGCAGGAGACAAAGAATGGCCGACTGGGTTGCCGATCACTCCGCAAAACTGGGTTTGCGCATCAATGTCCATCTTGTTCTATCGCCGCACCGGCTATCCTTTATAGACCGTCATCCCACCATCAATCGTGAATGTTCCCCCGGTCACCCACGCGGCCTCGTCAGACGCCAGGTACAACACCATGCCGGCAACTTCCTCGGGAGTCCCGGCACGGCGAATGGCATATTGCGAGAGCAGCGACTGGAGCATCTCTGGGTTCGCCATAAGCGGTGCCGCCATGGGAGTATTGATCAGAGCGGGATTGACCACATTGCACCGGATCCCGTCTTTGGCATAATCGATGGCCAGCGCCCTCGTGAGCGCATCCAGTCCGCCTTTGGAGGCGGTGTAGGCCGATAACCCGGGGATACCGACCAAACTGGCAACAGACGAGATATTCACAATGGCGCCGCGTCCTTGTTTCATCATCTGCGGAACAATCACCCGGGTCATTCGAAACACACCGGTCAGATTGATATCCAGGACCATGTTCCATGTCGCATCGTCGGTCTCATGCAACCGCTTCCCGAAGTCGCCGAGCCCCGCATTATTCACGAGAATATCGATCCGACCGAAGCTGTCGACGGTTTTTCTGACCACGTCTTGCACATGCGTCTCGTCCGTGACCGACCCGGCTACAGCCAGAACCTTCCCGTTGCTCTGCTGCAGAATCTTCACCACCCGATCCAACTCCGCTTGCCGGCGCCCGGTGACCACGACTGATGCCCCTTCATCGGCAAAACGTTTGGCGATCGCTTCGCCGATCCCAGCGTTCCCTCCGGTCACCACCGCAACCTTGCCGTTTAACCTGTTCATTCACTCTGCTCCTCTTCTGCATCCTCGGATATCACACCCTGGTCTCCGTCTGAAGAAACCTCTCTCCCAGCTATCGAGCGGAACAAACCTGGCTCCACTTTCCTCGCCACCGTGAGAAATCCTGAATGCGCCACCATCCGATGGTCAGGCCGCACGCTCCTGCCCTGTACCGACCAGGTCCGCAGCAACGTCTCAAACGTTTCGATCATCCCAAACACCGTTGTCCGCTCAAGTGCCTCAACGGTTTGCATCACTTGCGGGATCGTGGGCACAAAGCTCAGATAGATCCCGCCTGATCGAAGCGCATTGACGGCGTGGGGAATGACCTGCCAAGGTTCCGGCAAATCCAACACCACTCGATCGAAGGGAATCCCATCGTCGAGGAGCTCGATACCCTCATAGGCACTTCTCCTAACCGTACGCAGGTTCAGCGGATTCATCACGCGGGCGATATTCGTCTGCGCCGTCCGTGCGAAGTCTTCTCGGAGCTCATACGTCACCACAAGGCCCTCTGGCCCCACGGCACGCAACAAAGCCATGGTCAAGGCCCCTGAACCGGTGCCAGCTTCAAAGACCCTCGCTCCCGGATAGACGTCCGCCCACATAGGGATAATGGCAAGATCTTTTGGATAGAGAACCTGTGCTCCACGCGGCATTTTGAGCACATAGTCGCCGAAGGTCGGTTTGAGCGCCATCATCCTCTTCCCGCCTGAAAGCGTCACAATGGACCCGTCAGGCCGCCCGATAAGCGCGTCGTGAGCGATCTTCTGCCCGCTGAATTGATAGGTCTCACCGGCCTTCAATGTGAGGGCGTACTGACGCTTTTTTTGATCGACGAGATGGATGCGGTCGCCGTTGGCAAGCTGAGACATGGCGCGCATTCTAGGAGGTTCCTTCCTCGGTTTGCAACCAATGGCTATTTCGTGACAGCATAAGGGCAGATGGACCGCGAGATCTACTCGCTGTTCATCCCTTTGGCGCCGGTAGCGCCTTGGCGCGCATGGAGCTCTCGATGCGTGACAACCCTCTTCGACACAGCACTCCAAAGCGACAAGCCTTGCCAGTAGGACTGGTGGGAGCAATCCTCTCTTTGCACCTGTTCTTCGCTGGCAATCCAGTCAATGCCAGTGACATCGTCGTCGCGAGTTATGAAGGGGTGATCAACCCGGTGGCAACAGAGTACCTGCACGATGCCCTCACCTTCACTCAATCGTCTGGCGCACAGGCTCTGGTGTTCAGACTCGATACTCCAGGAGGGTTAGACACCTCCATGCGCCTGATGATCAAGGGTATGACCGCATCCCCGGTTCCAGTGATCGTGTTCGTCTCTCCGTCGGGAGGCCGTGCCGCCTCAGCCGGTGTCTTTCTCACGATGGCCGCCCATGTGGCCGCGATGGCCCCCGGAACCAACATCGGAGCAGCCCACCCTGTTGCCATGGGCGGTGGTGAGATGGACAGTACGATGAAGGAGAAAGTTGAGAACGACGCCGTGGCCTATATCAAAAGCCTCGCAGAACGACATGGCCGCAATGTTTCCTGGGCCGAAGAGGCGGTTCGGAGAAGCGTCTCCGTCACAGAACAGGAGGCCCTTAAGCTCAAGATCATCGACCTCGTTGCCGAAGACATGCCCGCGTTGTTGAAGCAATTAAACGGCAGAAAGGTCAGTCTTCCCAACGGCTCAATCACACTCTCGACTGAGGCCACCACCCTTCACGAATTTCCCATGGGAACACGCCTTGAAGTGCTCAAAATTCTGAGCGACCCAAACATTGCGTATCTTCTGATGTCGATCGGGACGATCGGGATCATGGCTGAACTCTACAGCCCTGGAGCGATCCTGCCTGGAATCATTGGCGCCATCAGCTTGATTCTGGCCTTCTATTCGCTCCAGTCGCTTCCAGTGAACTATGCCGGTGCCTTGCTAGTCATCCTCGGCGTGATCTTCCTCCTGCTCGAGATCTCGGTCACCAGCTATGGACTGCTGGCACTGGGTGGCGTGGCTGCGATGACCTTGGGCGGCCTCCTACTTATTAAGAGCGATGCCCCGTACCTGCAAGTATCCTTGTCATTCCTATTGCCAACAGTCCTGACTCTCGGTGGACTCATCGGCGCGGTGGCATGGACGGCCCTCAAGAGTGGGCGCGGCAGACCAGTCACCGGCACCGAGGGAATGATTGGTTCCATCGGGATCGCCAGGACCGACTTGAACCCGCGCGGCCAGATCACGGTCCAGGGAGAAATCTGGGAGGCGATCAGTCAACGTCCAATTCGACAAGGGGAGACCGCGGAGGTGGTGTCGGTCAAGGGGTTAACAGTGACTGTGGCCCCACCTCAGCAATAACCGACCCAACGACAAGGAGCTACTATGTCACTGCTGATGCCGGTCGTGCTACTTGGCCTGCTGCTCTACGCGAGTTTTAAGCGCGTCATGGAATATGAACGGCTTGTGGTGTTCGTACTCGGCAAGTTTCACACGGTCAAAGGCCCGGGAATCAGATTGGTGATTCCAGGGCTACAGCAGATGGTCCGGGTCAACCTCCAAACCGTCACCATGGAAGTCCCTTCGCAAGATGTCATCACGCGCGACAATATCTCGGTAAAGGTCAACGCCGTCATTTTTCTCAGAGTCGTGGATCCACAACGGGCCGTCCTCGCCGTTCAAGACTACCTCTACTCCACCTCCCAGGTCGCTCAAACGACCTTGCGTAGTGTTCTTGGGCAGAGCCAGTTTGATGACCTGCTCTCGAAACGTGACGACATCAACGCCGAACTGCAGCGCATCATTGATCAGCAGACCGAACCCTGGGGCGTGAAAGTCGCGGCCGTTGAGGTTAAGAATGTCGATATCCCGCAGGACATGCAACGGGCCATCGCCCGACAGGCCGAAGCCGAACGGGAACGCCGTGCGAAAATCATCCATGCGGAGGGAGAGTTTCAAGCCGCACAGAAACTTGCAGAAGCGGCCGAAGTCATCGGACAGAATCCCGCCGCCCTTCAACTGCGTTATCTCCAAACGCTCGTGGAAATCGCGGCCGAGAAGAATTCCACGACCATCTTTCCGATTCCGATTGATACCCTCGCTCATTTCATAAAGGGGCTCTCATCGAAGTAGTGTGGCATTCCGGCAGAGAACTGATGCGAATTGCACATAGATGCCGCATTCTTGCGACAGTTGGCTCTGATCTTTCTCATTAACCCACGTTAATCTTTTCGATTTATCGTGGTGATCTCCAGGCGTACTTCTCATCTTCCAGCCAGCATCTCTTTTGCTTCTTTCAACCACTACATACGAACGGATGTGGGTGAATCCTCTCGGTTGAACTGGGCTCTAACGAGAAGATGGCGATCTTCAACCTCATATGAAGGGTGGCACATGAAGCAAGCATTACGAGTTGAGGAAGAGATAGAAGTGAAGCAGGGGTTTGCCGCCGATGTGGATGCCGATGACGCCAGAGCAAGCGGAGTGCTGGGTCGAATCGGTCGCGCCGCGGGCGAGGGATCCGGCCCAAAGGGAAAATCCCGCCTAGCCATGCGGACCAGTCAGGCGGCCAGCCCATTTCTCCTAGAGTCGTTATACTTTCGCTCGTTCGGCGAGCGGGGACTCTTGTCGCGCGAAGAAGAAGTCGTGATCGCCAAGCGGGTGGATCAGGGGACCAGACGCATTCGAACCGCTTTGCGGCAAGCCATTCGAACGTTGCTCAAGGCTCGACGGATTCCTGTTTATGCGGACAGCGCAAAGGTGCTCCAATCGGTTCGACGATTAAGTGGCCTCTCTGCGACCGCGCTGGACAGTGCGGAGAGGGCGTTGAATACCGTTCTCTATCCATCCGATCCTTCTCTTCATCCCGCAGCGACCGTTGCGAGACCGTTGAAGGCCGTACTTGACGAAATTCGCGCTGCACGAGTGATGTTAGAACAGGGGAAAGATGAACTTGTGCGGTACAATCTTCGCCTGGTCGTCGACGTGGCCAAACACTACACGGGTCGAGGGTTGAGTTTGCTGGATCTCGTGCAAGAGGGCAACATCGGCTTGATGAAAGCGGCAGAGCGATACCAATACCGAAAAGGATTCAAGTTCAGCACATACGCGACCTGGTGGATCCGTCAAGGCATCACTCGGTCGCTGGCAGATCAATCTCGAACGATCCGCGTTCCGGTTCATCAAACCGAAGCCTCGCACCGTATTCTTCGCGTGATGCGGAAACTGTGCCAACAATTGGGGCGGCCGGCACGCCTGGACGAGGTGGCTCGTGTGCTTCGCATGCGCCCCGAACGACTTCGAGAGACCGTGCAGGCCTTCCAAGAGCCGGTGGCATTGGAAACGCCGATCGGTGATGGCGATACTCAGTTCGGCGATGTGATTCCGGATCACCAGGCGGTCCCACCAGATGCCAATGTCCACCGCAGTGAGCTGACCGAACAACTGGACCGTATCTTGAGCACGCTCACCCCTCGTGAACAGACGGTGATCAGGCTACGATTCGGTATAGGATATGACGAAGGGAGTACCCTTGAGCAAGTTGGCCAAAGCCTGTCCGTAACACGAGAGCGCATCCGTCAGATTGAAGCGAAAGCCTTGAAGAAACTGAAGACCCCTGCAGTGAAGGAACTGTTCGCAGCGATCAGGTAGATGCAGACATTGCACAGAGTCAAGAGCGGTTCGGCCCGCGATATAGTTCATCTGCCTTCCCTCCGCATGGTGAGTTATGCCAGAATAACTCACCGTGCGGAGTCCTGATACTCGCATCCTGACCGGCACAAGCGGACAGTAACATCTGAAGAGGGATACCTGTCTTTCACGAATGAACCGGCCTTCAGGATCTGCCATCCTATGCCCCACCCCACTCCCGAGACGCCCCCCCAGGTGAGCGGTCGTCAGGCGCAGGGATGTGCCGTTCGTGTCTTCCCAACACCGGTCCCATATCTCGCAGGCTGGGACATGCAATGCCGCTTGCATGAGGAACGTCTCCTCGGGCTCCAGCCGGACACCGTTCTCATCCTTGAACATCAGCCGGTCTATACACTGGGAAGAAGGACCCAAGTTGGCGACTGGGGTGGAGATGAAGAAGCCCTGCGTCAGACCGGCGCTGAGCTGCACCGGGTGAATCGTGGTGGGTCTGTCACGTTTCATGGCCCAGGGCAAGTTGTGGTGTATCCCATTCTCAAAATTGATCGCTACGCAGCAGGACCGAGACAGCTCGTCCGGCTGTTCGAAGACGTCATTATCCGATTGCTCGGGTACTGGAACATCATCGGCAGCCGTCTTGAGGGCAAACCAGGTGTTTGGGTGATGACTCCGCAGCCCCAGAAAATCGCGTTCATCGGAGTACGGATTCAGCGGGGGGTCACCTTGCATGGCCTGGCTATCAACGTCGATCTCGACCTGACTCCATTTCACCGAATCCATCCCTGTGGACTGACCGACTGCCTGGTCACATCCATGGCGGCTCTGCGCCACACTCCGATCTCAATTGATGCTATAAAGCAGAGACTGGCTCAAACTTTCGTGGAAGTGTTTTCTTTGCCTGAGATCAGTACGGAAGGATGAACCAGTCCACGAGCAGGGACGGATCGCCCTGAAAGGAGGAGTATGCAAGAACTTGATACACCCACCTTCCGTTTAGCCGTGGCCCAGTTTGATCAAGCGGCGGAGGCGATGGAACTGGATACGAACCTCCGTGAACGGCTGAAACTCCCCCAACGCTCCCTCGTGGTCAGTCTCCCGGTGCGGATGGATGATGGACGTGTCGAAGTCTTCACTGGCTATCGTGTTCAACATGATTCCTCGCGTGGGCCTTCGAAGGGGGGTATCCGCTACCATCCCGATGTGAATCTCGGTGAAGTGGCCGCACTGGCTATGTGGATGACATGGAAATGCGCGCTCGCCGGGTTACCATACGGAGGTGCAAAGGGTGGGGTGAGTGTCGCTCCCAAAAGCTTGTCTGCCGGTGAATTGCAACGGCTGACCAGAAGATACGCCGCCGAAATCTTCCCGCTTATCGGACCGGATAAGGACGTTCCTGCCCCCGACGTAGGCACAGATGCCCAGATCATGGCCTGGATCATGGATACCTATAGCCAGCAGGTCGGGTATGCGGTTCCAGGAGTCGTGACCGGGAAACCCCTTTCCATCGGCGGCAGCCTCGGCCGTGAAGAAGCGACCGGCCGTGGAGTGGTCTATGTCACCCTGGAGGCCTTACGTCATCTCAACCTACCGGTTGAAACAGCCACCGTAGCAGTGCAAGGGTTTGGAAATGTGGGTTCTCACACCGCTCGCATCATGCAGCAACAGGGCGCGCGCGTGATCGCAGTCAGCGATGTCTCCGGTGGACTCTACAATCCGAAGGGATTGGATCTCGTCAAACTGATGAGCCGGGATCTCAATCAGCCTCTACATCAGACCAAGCTGGGCGACGCCATTACGAACGAGGAATTACTTCAACTCGAGTGTACGGTTCTGGTTCCTGCCGCCCTATCGGAACAAATCACGGGCAAGAATGCCGATCGGCTGAAATGCCGGATCCTCTCCGAAGGCGCAAACGGTCCGACAACGCTGGAGGCCGACCGTATCCTGGCCGACAAGGGCATCTTCGTGATCCCGGACATTCTCGCCAATTCTGGCGGCGTCATCGTCTCCTACTTCGAATGGGTGCAGGATCTCCAGCGCTTTTTCTGGAGTGCGGCCGATATCCAGAGTCGCTTGCAAGACATCATTACCTCTGCCTTTCACCGCACCCTTCGGTTCTCCACCGAACGTCGCGTGTCCATGAGGATGGCAGCGCTCATGAGCGGGATCGACCAGGTCGCCCAGGCGCATCTCCAACGAGGACTCTACCCGTGAGCCAGTCGTTGCTGACGGGCACGTTTTTTCACCACCTCACGTGAGACTTGCTCCTCAGCCTGTCCGTACGTTAGGGTGCCGACGACCGGCCAATCAATCGACAAAGGAACTACTCGTGGATCGCAATGCCATTATCACCGCGTGGGAACTCCATTGCGCCGACGGCTGGCCGCAGTTTTCAGGCCCACATCAAGGACCCTTAATGACCATCGACACCGTTATCGGTGGTTGTGTGGTCTACTACCTCGACGGCTCCGATAGCCTTGATGATCAGCGACGTGCCATTCTGCGACACTGCTTGGATGACCTCGATGACTTGACGGATGAGCTCGACGCTGAGTGCCAGCCATACTTTCTTCGACTTCGACACCTTGGAAGCCTGTTGTTAGACACAGGACCCGCATCATGACCCACAAAAGCCGTCGAATTGCGCACTCTCCAGGGTGGCTTTCTTGCAGGTACAGTGGATGATTCGCTACAATCCATCGGAGATGTGTTTCCAGTCGAACTCCTGACAACAAGTTCGAGAGCCCACCTGGCTCCACAAGAGAGAGTAACGACATCATGCAAAGGACTTCTTATCCCTTCGCGCTCATCGTATTCTTCAGCTGTCTCTCCCTCGCCCCCAATACCGGGGCAGAACCCTATGAATTAAGTGAGCACGACGTCACGGAGCCGAAGGCTATTTCCAGCAACACCATCTCCCTCTATGGCGTCAAACTCGGCGATCCAGAGACCACCGCGGTCGAGACGCTTGAGACGCTGGTCAATCGGAAAGCCCTGGGAATTAAGGTTGAGCAGGAGGCCACGTTCGTCTTCCTGCTTGATCAACGCAAACCAACTGGACCCATGGCCGGTGTACGGATCCAGGACGGCAAGGTCGATCTGTTGTTCATCAATAATCGCTTTGCCCACCGAACAAGGGGAATCTTCCGTAATGTCCTCAACAGCGAAAGCCCCGATGACATCAGGAAGTTACTGGGCAAAGAAGAATATGGTGACGAAAACGTAATGGGGGCCGTCATGGCCTACGACAAGCAAGGGTTCCAGGTGAATTACCTGGGCAAGGACATCAATATCGAGTTCGCCGCCCCACGCTAGCGCTCGTCTAGCACAAACCATTAGTTCCGATTCAAGCTACCCGCTCAATCATCCACGTGCGGCCTCTATCCTTGAAGCTGCGGAGGCAGCTTGAAACTGCATGTCTTCTGGAGTGTATCGGGACGCTAGAGATGCGTAGACTTGTAGAAATGCGCAACAGTCGTTGCTAGCGGATCGGGTCGGTCATCTTAAACCCGTAATCGATCAGGCTTTTCGCGGTATTCCACCGGCGGTTGGAGTTCAGGATCACAAGCAGCAGGTCGCTCCCATTTTGTGAAACTTTGGCAATGAGGCACCGGCCCGCCTTGGACGTAAAACCGGTCTTCACGCCTTCCACGCCGGGAATCCGACCGAGCAACCGATTCGTATTGTGCAGAACATAGGCGCGATAGCCGCTGACCGGGGTAATGATTTCACGCTCGGCTTTCACCAGATTTCGGAACGTGGCATTTTGCATGGCCACTTCACTGAGCTTGGCAAGATCCTCTGCTGTTGAGTAATGATCAGGGCTGTCAAACCCGCATCCGTTACTAAAGTGCGTATCTGATAACCCAAGGGCAACCGCCTTGGCATTCATGAGTTTGACAAACTGCTCTTCGTCGCCACCGACATGCTCAGCAGCCGCTAGACAGGCATCATTTGCTGAGACCATCATCATGGCCTTCAGCAGGTCGCCCAAGCGGAACACTTCGCCCACTTTAATCCGCAAATGGGTCTTTGGTGCCCTAGCAGCATTTTTGCTCACGGTAGCCAACTCATCGAGCCTGGCTTTCTCGAGAATCACCAACGCCGACATGATCTTGGTCAAACTGGCAGGCGAGAGCCGCTTCGCGGTGTCGTGCTCGAAGAGTACGCGTCCCGATCGTAGTTCTTTGAGGAGAATGCTATGGGCCGGGATGCGCTTCCAGTGCAGGGCGTGAGGCGCGTAGTGGATCGATCGAACCGTATCTTGGACGCCATGCTGAGCTCTCGCCGATGCGAGCAGAGGAGCACCGATATTCCACAGGAAGGCGCATCCGAGGAGAAGAATGATACGAGAGAGCTTACGTCTGCCGTTCCACAGACCAGGAGGAGGCTGGATATGATCCTCGGGCGCCAAATACCACCCCCTCGTTAAAACATGAAGGATTCCCGAACCTTATCACCTTTTCTCCCGCTATCAATGACTTTGTGAAAAAATCGAAGAAGGTCGGCCAGATCAATCCAGAATCCGCAATTGAGGCATCGAGCGTAGATCCGACGATTAAGGAGAGTGTAGTGACGTTCGACCATCATGAACCCTCGGCATTTGAGGCACTGCATACATGTCCTACTCTCTACGCTATCGAATACGATTCATAATTAATGCAACACAGCCGGCGAGTAAGCCTCCGCCGATGAGTGTTGTGCCAAAATAAACGAACACATTCGTCCCCCCGGAAGGCTGAGTCCCTTCCCATAAGTCGCGAACCCCGCCTTGGACCATCAGGACTGAGAGTGTCAGCAAAGCCCCAATCATGAACCACCATGTAAAGGATCGAAGCGCCATTCTTCTGCTCGTAAGTCGTGTTCTCTTCAGCCTTTTTCAACTCTAGCGAAGGGCCCTGAAGCTGTCAAGAAATAGCCTGGGATCGCTCGCGGTTCACCCCTTCGCATCAGACCGGGCGAGAGACTTGAGTCCACGGTGAAGAAAGATGGACACGCTGCCGCTGCCGTTGTCGGCAATGGCAAGCCCCGGTTCTTCTCCTCCTGTCGTGGTGACGCGGAATGAGGAGAGCGCGAATGGACCGGACTTCGTCCGATAGTTTCTTGGGGGATAGTGAAACGTGCCATCGCCCTTCCCAAAGAGAATCGACAGGTCGTTCGATTGGAGATTCACGATCGCCACATCAACCAGCTGATCCCCGTTAAAGTCTCGGGCCAGGCCAAAATTTGGACCGGCATCCGCACCGGCATCTTTCCCTGGTCGAAACGTCGCATTGCCGTTTCCCAAAAAGGTCGTAAAACTGTCCTTTTCCCCATTGATAACCAGCAGATCGCTATTGTGGTCGTTATTGAAATCTCCGAAACTCACCCCCAGAGGTCGCCGGCCGGTGGAATAGTCTTTGGGATCGCGAAAGGTCCCGTCCCCGTTCCCGAGCCAGACGGACACCGCGTTGGACATCGGCCCTCCGTTAGTGACAACAAGATCGAACCTGCCATCGCCGTTGAGATCGGACAGCGCCACGGATGTCGGTGTGTCGCCATGCTCATATTGCACACCATGTCTCAACTCACCTCTCCCATTTCCAAGAAACACCTTCACCTTGTCGTTCCGAAGAGCCACCGCCAGATCAACGTGATGATCGCCGTTCACATCTTCGGCAGCCAGGGACACGGGACTTCGATGGACCGGATATCGGGCCCCTTCTTCAAATTTTCCGTTTCCGCGACCAAGCAGCAGGGCAACCTCATCGCCGCCTGAGCACGCGAGGACCACATCCGCATGCCCATCTTCGTTAAAATCGTTCATGGCGAGGGATCGAGGTTCCTGGCAGACATGCAACTGCGTTTGCTCTTTGAACGACCCATCGCCGTTGCCGAGTAAGATGGAAACGGTATTGCTCGAGATATTGGTCGTGATCAGATCCGTCAGCGAGTCGTGATTAAAATCACCGGTCGTAATAGTTGTTGGATTCTTGCCGACAGGATAACTGGCAAAATAGTAAAACGGATCAGGTGGCAGATAGGGCTCTGCTTTCGAACAGGCCCACACACCGGTCCCGAGGAGAAGACAGAGTCCCACGACACTCCGGATAGGTTTACTCAAATCACATCTCATCTTCGGACCACTAGCTTTGCTTACATCGTCTCAGAATGGTCGAAAATCCCAGGGGATGAGCCACGATCCGTTTCAGGCCTTCAACTGGAGTACGGTCTTCCACACTCAGGAATAATGCTCCACCCTCTCCCGATCTCCAAACCCTGAGCCAGGATGCCCTTATGACACGAACGAGCCCCTCACGGGGAGCGCCTTCGGTGTAGGCCTCTCCTCACTTGAAGAGCCCTGGCTACTTACTCAGACTGTTCGCAATCGAATCCGCTCCTCGCGAAGCCGCTCGCAGGAATCATGGGCAGCTGAACGATGCCCTTGCCTTACCTCCTGGACTTGGACCATTCAAGCAAGGCTGGTACAACCCTGGAAGACCTAGTTAGCAGTCCGGTCGCCCTCCAGAGCCCCCTACCGGTAGCCTCAGTATACAGATGCCCCATCCAGGCCCGCAATCTTCTATGGCCCGCTGTGGGCCTTTGAATTTCGACATCCGTTTACGTTATGATGAACAGATATTTTTGGAGGACCATATGAGCAAGACAGTGAATGTCGAGATCACGATGTATGGAATAGCCGAAGTTCTCACCTGGTGCCATGATCGTAACAAGGGGCGCGTTTCCGGGGTTGATACGGCTGGTTTTAAGAAGATGCAAGAGTTATTGGCGCAGAAGCCTCAATCCGGCGATTATTTCACGCTTGATCAGTTTTGGAAAAAGAAGGTCAGCTTACCCTTAACAGAAGACGAAGTCGCCACTATTGATCGGTGTCTCTACGACATCCCGAACTTTGACAATGAGCCGCTTCCTCAAATCCGTCATAAGTTTTGGCCCCAGGAAATTGCGGCGCACTAATTAGATAGAGCTCATCCACTGAAATCAGGCGTCACTCCAGTGGCGCCTGGCCATTCATTCTCAGAATCATGTGGAATCCGTGATGGATAGGGTGATTGTCCTCCCTCATCCGCGTTTTTTGCCGTTCTCGCCTGCGTGAGTGGAACCGACCTATACCGATGGAACTCTCGACAGTGCGAATAAGCCCTTCGGCTACCCTCGCACTTTCCACGGCCGAACAAAGTGGGGACCGATATCGCTAGCCTGTTAAAGAAATCACGCTAAGAGAAAGAGAGTTCGGAAGATGATGGGTGTGGCACTCGATACCAGAAGGCGGGAGAGAAGAGCTACAGGTACAACGTGCCCATAAAACTAGAGCGTGCCTTCCCCTTTGAGATACTTTCGAAAACGATCCATGAGCTCGGCTCCCAGCGTCCCACCTTCAGGTTTCTTAGTGGCCGGATCGGCAAAGTGACCACGGATCTCTTGGAGCCGCTTCTCGGCCTGGTCATTGCTCTGCAGCCGTTTGGTCTTCTTAAGGGCGGTTTCAAATGCGTCAAATGTTAGTTCTTGATAGCCGAATGAG
>JAOUGT010000073.1 GCA_029865485.1 Nitrospira sp. | reverse complement strand
TGGACGCACTCATCATCACCTTTCATCCAAGGAGGACCCCATGATTCGCACACTCTTGATCGGTCTGGTCACGGCCGCTGCAGTCGCCATCATGTCAACGACGGGAACGCACGCCGCGAAACCAGACGTCAAGCCGTACATGCAGGCGTTTCTTAAGAAAGCGGCAGAGGAGCAGCTGGCTCAAATCACGTTGGGCCGACTCGCTGCCCAACAGGGGAAGAATGAGCGCGTGAAACAATTCGGCGAAGAAATGGTCGTCACCCACAGAATCGTGAGCTCCGAATTGAGACAGCTGGCGACGCCACGAGGCGTTCAACTACCATCGCAAATGGACGACGATCACAAGTGCATAGGGGAGGAGCTCTCTCAGCAGTCCGGCCATGCCTTCGATCATGCGTACGTGCAGCAGATCCTCGGAACTCATCAGAACGACGTGAACGAGTTCGAGGAGAATATGCAGACACTGGACGATGCCGAGGTGCTGCGCTGGGTGCACAAGACCCTGCCGATGCTGAGGGCCCACATGGAGGATGCGCGCTGCCCCCCCCATTCCCTGCAGACGAATCCGTGTTCAGGGGACAACTGCAGAGAACACAGTACCGGATGAGAGATTCCGCTCCCTCGGTTCGTGGCGGCGTGAGACGCCGCCACGGCTGCAGCATGGTTTCCTATCCGCACATGATTGTGTAGTTCATGACACGTCGTGACAACCATCTCTTAGGCGCGTCTCTCGCGAGGCGCATCGTGCTGAAGCGCACCCTGTCCGAAATACTCGGCCATCTGCGATCCGGTTCTCCTTATCCCCCTCAACGCTGCGGCCCATGTCGTTGGCGATGTCGATCATTCATCGGCGTACCTCTGCAGGGCTAGGCATATTGGACGAACGCATGAACATCACAGCGGTGGCCTTCAATCTGTACCGAGCCGGCTTTGCGTAAGAACCAGACTATTGGTAAGTTGAACAATGAAGGGCGTGGAAAGAGTCACCGTACAACACAACGGTAGACAAGAGACTGACACAAGGTCATGAGACCGGCCGGTGCACGGGTTCCGAATGTCAGAAGTATTTCGTCGGAAGGAAGGCATGTGTTCATAGAGGTTGCCAATACAACATGGGGGAAGCCATGAGTTCAATACTGAAAAACCTGCTGCTGTGGGGGATGGTCGGCATGTTCATGGCCATACTCTTTAATCTGTTCTCGGTGCCGACGCATGTACCGGAAGAAGAAGTCATGTTCAGTGAGTTCATGGCGAAGCTGGACCACAATGCCTTGGAAAAGGTCACGATCCGAGGCCGCTACATCAGTGGAGTCCTGAAGGACAACACACGGATTCGTACCTATGCGGCTAATGACCCTGAGCTGGTCAAGCTGCTGCGTGAGAAGGAGGTCCGCATCGACGTGAAACCATCCGGGGAGAGCCCATGGTATCTCACGTTTTTCTACACGTGGGGTCCGTTTATTCTCATTCTGGCAGTTTTTATCTTCTTCATGCGCCGGATGCAGTCCGGTGGGAGTGGCCCCTTGTCGTTCGGAAAAAGCCGAGCTCGGATGCTGACGGAAGATCACAAGAAAGTCACGTTCGCTGACGTCGCCGGCATCGATGAGGCGAAACACGACGTACGGGAGATCGTCGAGTTTTTGAAGGAGCCTCGTAAGTTTCAGGCACTCGGTGGCCGCATTCCCAAAGGGGTACTGGTAGTCGGCCCACCTGGAACGGGGAAGACGCTGTTGGCGAAGGCCGTCGCGGGCGAGGCCGGGGTTCCCTTCTTCAGTATCAGCGGGTCGGATTTTGTAGAGATGTTTGTCGGGGTCGGGGCCTCGCGGGTGCGCGATCTGTTTGAGCAAGGCAAGAAACATGCGCCCTGCATTATTTTCATCGATGAGATCGATGCGGTCGGTCGCCTGCGAGGGGCAGGATTGGGCGGCGGCCATGACGAGCGGGAGCAAACACTGAATCAGCTGCTCGTCGAAATGGACGGCTTCGATACGACGGAAGGCGTGATCTTGGTCGCCGCGACCAATCGACCGGATGTCCTGGATCCGGCATTGCTGCGCCCCGGACGGTTCGATCGTCAGGTGGTTGTGGATCGGCCGGACCTTCGGGGCCGGACGGAGATTCTCAAGGTCCATACGAAAAAGGTACCGGTGGCGGCCAATGTAGAATTGGACAAGATTGCGCGGGGGACGCCAGGATTCTCAGGGGCCGATCTCGAAAATCTGGTCAACGAGGCGGCCTTGTGGGCGGCTCGTCAAAACAAGACCGAAGTGGACACGGTCGACTTTGAGATGGCGAAAGACAAGATCGTGATGGGGGCCGAGCGCAAGAGCATGATCTTGACCGACGAAGAGAAACGGGTCACCGCCTACCATGAAGCCGGACATACCCTGATGGCAAAACTCTTGCCGGGAACGGATCCCGTGCACAAGGTCAGCATCATTCCGCGCGGGCGGGCGCTGGGCGTGACGATGCAGTTACCGACCGAAGACCGGCATAGCTATACCAAGGAATTCCTGTGCAACAGACTGGCGGTCCTGATGGGCGGTCGGGTGGCAGAAGAACTCGTATTTAGCCACATCACGACCGGTGCGGGACACGATCTCGAACAGGCAACGGATCTCGCACGCAAGATGGTCTGCGAGTGGGGGATGAGCGACACCTTAGGGCCGTTGACGTTTGGGCAGAACAACGATGCGACATTCCTGGGTCGGACCTTGACCACGAAACGGGAGATGAGTGAGCGGGTCGCAGTAGAGATCGATCTCGAGGTGAAGCAGCTTGTCATCGCTAACTATGAGCGAGCCAAGCGAGTGCTGACCGAACACATGGCCAGTTTGAACGCCTTGGCTGAGGCGCTGTTGGCAAAAGAAGTGCTGGATACGTTTGACATCGAGCGCATTCTTATGCAGTCCTCCGCAGATACCGTGCCGGCGTAGAGGAGGCAGGCCTCCTGACACGTGCAGAGGGCACCTATGAAAACGGCCGGCAAGGTGTGAGCTCGAATGTCTGCTGTCCGGCTCTGCTCATGCATCTCAGCACAGGAGGGGCAGTCACGTCTGCGGGTCCACGATGAACGAGGACCCTGGTCGTGCAATCAGACACTTGGACGTGGCTGAGTACGTCGCCTCGCCGCCCATGTGACCAGAGCGCTCACCAGTGGTCCCCCTCCTGCCTGGGACGAAACAGCTCCCGCGTATTCAACAGCGCATAGCTAGTCGGCAACCTGGCTCGGGTCACGTGGACAACCCGCTCATACCCTTCTGCGCTAGGGAAATATCTGCACCGCCCTCTGCTTCTCTCTAGTGCACCAGCATGCCGGCGGCATGTACTGTTGGATGACCACCGGCCGGGCGAAGGCCTCAGCGGTGGTCTCGGTGACACCACAAGGACCTGGGACATTCAAGGGGAATTCGGAGGCACGTCACACACAAGGGAGAAAGGAGGGTCGGCAATGGCTGTAACGGCAATGAAAGGCAACCGGATCGCTCTCGAATATTCCTTCAGGTCCGAGGACAACCAGCTCGTCAACTCCAACGTGGGCAAACCTCCGCTGACCTACACACAGGGCGCGCATGAAGTGATCCCAGGCCTTGAGTCAGCGGTCGAGGGAATGATGGTAGGAGAGACCAAACACGTCGTTGTTCACCCGGTAGATGGTTTTGGTCCGCACGATCCACATGCCGTCCAGGAGGTCGACAGACACAAACTCCCGAATGATATCCAGCTCGGCGCACAACTTCGATTACAGGACAAGAATGGGCAAGAATTTCGACCCATGGTCGTACAGATGAGGGACCACACGGTACTCTTGGACTTTAATCACCCGCTGGCCGGCAAGACGTTGTTCTTCGATTTGAAAGTGGTTGGCATCGATTGATGAGTCACAGAGTCAACCACTCGCCTCAAGTCGAACGGCGTACGGCGTCGATGGCGAGAGTGTGTCCCGGATAGGCATAGCCGACGCGACCAAAGCCGAAACACTCAGGAGGGAGGTCCATCATGAGTAGATCAATGCTCACATGGAGCATGCTCGCAGTGGTTGTCTTCAGTACTCTCAGCCCGGTCCTTGCCTATGAAGGCAGTTCCGCCGGCGGCGCCTCCTTGAATCCTTGCGGCAAGGTAGGGTTTTCTGAATTTGCGCCACAGCAATACTCGGAGGAGAAGAACAATACCGAAGTGGCTCCGGAATCAGAATTTTCTTTTCTCGCATCCCAGGAAACATTTCCTGACAGTATTCTGGTGACCGTCGGAGATGAGACCGTTCCAATTGCTGTGACCCCACACTATGCCGGCTATCACGTCACCGGCCATTTGCCCAGCGACGTCACCGGCACGTTCGTCAGAATCTCGATTGCCGCGCAGGGGCCGTATCAGTGCGAACGCGGTGACGGATGGCTGTTGAAAGTGGCCGCCACGGAAGCCGTCGAACGCGAAAGGGCCGACTGAAGGTGCCGATCGCATTCTCGCTTCAGCCCTGAATGCACTCCCTCGACCGTGCGGGTCTGACGCACAGACCCGCACGATTCGACAAGAGAGTCATGCATCCCCAATGGAGCCGGGTCTTCGCTCTCCACCTCCATTTCTGCCCAGGAGGTCTCGCCATGGAACCGACAAGACAATTCGAATCACCTCGGACTTCCTCACAACCGCTTCAACCCGAACGTCTCATCGGAGAAGACGGTCGAGAAATTCAGCCATGGGAGATTACACTCGGCAAGACCATCTTTTATCTGACCATTGCGGCAGGGCTATGGTTTTTCTAGTGGCTGAACGGAATCCAATGCCCCTGCGAGCGCGGGGAGGAGGAGGGAGACAATTCGCAGCTGACCATCAGCCTTGGACTCGGGACAGGGGATGCCGAGGCAGATAATGGTGTCGGATCGCAGGATCACATTCACACTCACACTGCTTTTTGAGAAGTTTGCGATGCGGCCTCATTCATTCTCCGTGAAGCGCATGCCTGTCTGTTACGCCGAGGTGTTAGCTTTCTCACAGTCCTCACCTGATCGCCAATTCCATTATCCCGGCATGCTGTCAGATTCAATGCGGACGTCAGCGATCAGGCCACTATTCGTACAAGTACTGTTCGCCGGTGGTGATAGCGGCTGTTGTCGATCAGGGGAGCGTCCAGGCTGAGATTCCTCCCGCTCCATAAGCTCTTTGAATCAGCATTGCAGGCATAGTCGTCAGTCCATTACGATCGAGGCCCGCCGTGCTTCACGGAACCTTGCCTACACCACAGCCTGAACAGGCGGGACAATCTACAGACACACGATGGGCTCACTCGATGCCTGGATGCGGATCGTCGATGACTTCCAGGCACTCCAGGCAACGGACTTTCCCTGTCCGCCTTCCTCCCCTCGTCCGAACATCATCGATCATCCGACGGTGAGTACAGGTCTCTCGTAGTGTCATGGTACCCATCGATTGTCCGACCGCCGGGCTCTCCATTTTCTCCATCATCGTCTCCATCGTGCCCCCTTTCTATTCTGTGCGTCGCTCCGCTCCTCCAGCATGCGACATCCACCAGTCTGCCGGCTTCATGACGCTCCGGAAGTCGTGAGAATTGTCCGCAGCCGGTCACCGGGAAGGAGCCTACCAAACTTCGCACGGCGCACCTACTGGGTGATCACCTGGTGGAACGTGGGGAAATTACGAGGAGAGGCCGCTGTCGGCGCTGACCAGACCTTCAGCAATGGCGAACTTGGCAAGCGCGAGCGTGGAATGCAGGTCGAGTTGCTCCATCAGACGCGTCTTGTGGAAGTCAACCGTCTTGACCGATACATTTAAGAGCCCAGCGATATCCTTTACAGTTTTGCCTTCCGCGAGAAGTTGGAGGACTTCACGTTGGCGCGGCGTTAACTGGGTCAGTGATTTCCTGAGCTCCGTGGCATTCGGCTTCACCCCTGAGTAGAGCACGGTCCTGGTGATGGCCGGCGTGAGGTAGAATTGTCCCTTGAGGACGGCGTCGATCGCCTGCGGCAATTCGGAGGCAGCCGACTGCTTGAGCAGATACCCGCTCCCACCGGCCTGGAGCGCTTCGTTCGCAAACACAGGGGCGGCATGCATCGTCAGAAAGAGGAGCTTCGCGTCCGGCACCGATTGTTTGATCCGGCGGGCCGCATCTATCCCATTCAGCAGGGGCATGGAGATGTCGAGCAGAATCAAATCCGGCCTCAACCGCTCAGCCGCCTCGACCAGCGCGCGGCCATCCTCGACCATCCCGACGATCTCGCACCTCTCTTCGACCAGGCTTCGTAACCCAGCCAGCATGATGGCATGATCGTCGGCCAAGAGCAGGCGGGGCTTCTTCGTGACCGTCTCCTGCATACTAGGACCCTACACCGCTGGCCCGGCACGATGCAAGCCGCTCCTGTGCCAACTGCTGTCGCTCGCCCTGCCCCAGGCATCACGCGTCATGAAGCACAACCGTCCTGTTCCAGCGGCACCCAGGCATGGAGTTCGGTGCCATCCCCAGGTTTCGTCCGGATACGAAATGTGCCGTTCAGCATTCTGACCCGTTCCTCCATGCTGGTCAAACCCAGCCCCTTCCGCCGAGCCTCCCCTTCAAAGTTCTCGATGCCACGTCCATCGTCGTGGACACACAGCCCCACCCCCCCGCCTGTCCCCAGCAACCGCACCAAAACCGTGGTCGCCTTGGCGTGCTTCTGCACATTCTGCAGCCCCTCCTGCAACACGCGATACAGACAGGTGGCCTGATCGAGCGAGATGTTCTGAGGCATATCTTGCGCGATAAATTCCGCTGATATCCCGGTTCGCACGGCAAATTCACTGACACAGTCGCGCATGGCCGTCTCCAGTCCGACATACTCCAGCACCGAAGGATGGAGCTGATGGGCCATCCGTTGCAAGTCCGTTGTCAGCTGCTCCGCCGATACGGCGCAGGCATTGACCTGCGACCCCAAGGCCTCGTCCTGCGACGACGTCGACGCCGCCAGACCGTAGAGTTGCAACGCCAATGCCCCGATTCGTTGCATGACATCATCATGGAGATCCCGCGAGATCCGCCGCCGTTCCTCCTCCTGGACCTGCATCAGCCGGGCACCCAGGTCGCGAAGTTGTCTCTCTCGCTCTCGCAGCAACCCCTCGGTCGACTTGAGTACCGTCACATCGGTGATCAAGATGAACAGACCGACGACCTGCCCCTGCGCGTCCCGATCCGGCACATACTGCGCTGCAAACCAGTGGTCTTGGCCTTGGGGCAGGTGTAGCTGGTACTCGAACGACGCCGGCTGCCCGCGGAGCGCCGCCTCCACATAGGGTTGAATCTCGTGATAGCCGTCAGGCCCGAGCAGATCGTGCATCGGTAGGCCTATGAACTCCTTGTTCGAGCGCCCAAAGAATTCCTCGTATCGTCTATTAACGAACCGGTATCGCTGCTCTCGATCCACATAACTGAACAACGCCGGCACATTGTCGGCCAAGGTCCGGAATTCATGCTCTCTCCGACGCAGCGCCTGGTCCGCCTCTTTCCGCCACGTAATATCCGTCTCTGCGCCGACCATCCGAATGGCTCGGCCGCCGTCATCGAACACGACAATGCCTCGGTCAAGCACCCAGAAATACGTCCCGCCCCTCTTATGGATGCGATATTCCTCACAGAACTGAAAGCCGGGGTCTGCCCGACTGCGGTCAAGCGCGTCGAGGACGCGAGGCCGATCTTCCGGATGGATCCTTGCCGACCATGCCTCCCTCGCTTCCGATTCGTCGCCTTGCTGGAACCCATGCATCTCTTCCCAGCGAGGCGAAAAGTAGGTAGTGTCGCGGAGCAGATCCCAATCCCAGACTCCGTCGTTGGTCGCACGTACCACCCAATTCCAGCGCTCGTTGGCCTTGGCTAGAGCCTCCGTCCGCTCGCGAACGCGCGTCTCCAGGGATTCGTTCAGGCGCTGCATCATCTCCTGAGCCTGTCGGCGCTCGGTAATATCGAGCGTCACCCCGACCACCTGTTGACAGCAACCATGCTCATCCTGTACCGGCCGACCCGACCCAAACAACCATCGCACCGAACCATCAGCCCGAACGACTCGAAACTCTTCTCGAACGGTCACGCCGTTTGTCACTGCCCTCCGGACGACTGCGGCAAGACGCGGACGATCGTCGGCATGAATCCTCGGCAATACTTCGGTCCCTGTCCCATGAAAATCTTCTGGTCTGATCCCAAATAACGTGAATTGTCGATCGTTCCACCGCAGCGAATCCGTCTCGCACATCCACTCCCAGGTCCCCATCTTGGCACTGTCCAATGCCAACAGCAGCCGTGCCTCGCTCTCCAGCCGTGCCATCTCACTCTGTACACGCTCAGTGATGTCCTCGAACATGGCCGCCGTCGCGTGCAGGAGACTCTGATCATCACGAATGGGCGCAACCGTGACCCGTACCCACACAATCTGGCCGGCTTTGTGACGGCACCGCTTTTCGAAGGACGCAGATGGCGTCTTCGCGAGAAAGAAGTCGGCCAGGCGCTCCCGATCCGTTTCCACGTCATCGGGATGGACCAGGTCAAGCGGTCCCATCGCATTGACCAGCTCCTCCCGGGCATAGCCGGTGATCTGACACAAACGGTTATTCACGTCACTGAAGTGACCGGCCGAGCTGATTTGCGCCGCACCCATCGCCATGTTCTCAAAGAACAAGCGGAACCGCGCTTCGCTCGCATGGAGAGCTTCCAGCGCCGCATCTATCTGTCGGGCCGTGCGCTTCTGATGAATCACGAGCCAGCCGATGATGAGTTGCAACGCCAGCGCCATAATCCGGTCCGCCGCGACGGCGTTCGTGAACTCACCTGGGGAAAGGGATATGCCCAGCACTGTCAGTACGAGGGAACAGCCGGTCACGACAGCGGTGATTACCCAACCTGACACCAGCCAGGTAAGAAGAATCGGGATGGTGTACAGCACCGGCACCGCGATCTGGATCGGGATGAACGCGTCGAGCGTGAAGAATGCTGCTGCTGCCGCTGCTACTACTGCTGCAATGATCCAGCCAGTCACTTCTGCCTGCGTCTTCCCTGAGGTCACGTATCACGCTCCTTGCCAAATCACCGAGTGGTTCTGGCCATTGTGGGCGCTGTAGACCAGTCTATACCTGAAGCAAAGCCCGTCGCACTAGGTCATCACCTAGGGGACAGGGCATCAGGCGAAGCGGTGGTGTGGTGCTGTTTGAGTACGGGCATGGAATCCAACAGCTTGCCCCTCCCTCCGTCGCAGACGACTTCAGAGGACAGGGAGCCATAGCCCGTTCGTTGCCTTCCTCGGGACCCGTCGAAACCTGTCCTCCTACGCCAAGGTCTCGTCAGGCCGCCAACAGGCTCTGGCCGGCGTTCGTGGAACACCCGCTCACCTGCCTCCACGGCATCACTGACGTTGCTTTCCTCACGGGCGGGTACCTCTTATGAGGGCCTCTTGCGCTCGTCGTCGCGTGTCTCTCTTCTATCTTCCGGTTCGATTGATGCCCCTCCCTATTGCATATGCCTGAACCATGTAAACGTCATCGTTCATGGGCAGAACCGTCATGAATGCTGCGCGCTGGGAACATTTCCTCCTCACGCCAGGTCACCGCCTAGTTCCTCTATCGCTCGTCTTCGTGCACAGTGCCCTGCGCGATGACAGTGAACCATATCGAGAGAGAGGAGGTATCATCATGCCCACCGCACAATCAGTCATCCAAGATGCCGTGATGGAAATCCTGACGCAAGTCGGCCCTGCTACCCTCGGTGAGGTCGTAGAGTTGCTTCCCGGACATAGCTGGTATGAGGTGCTTCCCATCCTTGAGGACCTGTCACGGGACGGCCGCCTAATCATTCGACGTCGTTCCACCAGGATTTCCCGCTACAAGGTATCGCTCTCCGCTCGCTGCACGACAGACACACAGATGCACGCGGGTCCCTCATCACGTGCGATTTCGCGTGGGATGCGACTTCCTCTGCAACGAGATCTGTCCAAACAAGAGTGTCGCGCGATGGATTGAGACCAACCGTTATCTCAAGAACTATGGCCCGACCTGGAATGATCCTGAACGACGGGGCGGTACCTGTCCGGTCTGTGCCACGTATTGACTCACACCCATGCGCGTCCCCCAGTCACAAAGACCTCGACGGCAACTGCTCATTGCACTGGGGGACAGGCCATCCGCCCCGCCGTGATCGTGTTCCGTCAGGCGGAACACACGATGAGTGAGGCCCCCCTCGCTCAAGACTGAGAGGAGGTCATGAGGATGGTGCGTCGGATGACACGCCCAGGAAGCGGAGGGGCTTCTGCCCGGTGAGATGCTGCGGCTGCACGATGTAATCGCCGGTCATCGAAGGGATCCAGACGGACTCTGCCACCTCCATGTCTCCCCCCGTCACCACCCACGCGAGGCCGCCCACAATCCCCCCGCCGATCGCATAGGCCGCCTTCACAGCACCATAGGGAACAGTGACGAACCAGCAGGTTACTTGATGGCCCGCTTCTTCGAGTTCAGACAGACTCGATCGACTCGGTTCTGGTATTTCTCCACCCTGCGCCCATACGGCCTTCCCCGTCAGAACGAGGAGAAGACAGAAGACTGCCCCACCAAGTCGAGACCTTCTGGGATGTATCCATCGATCGCACTGCTTACTCATGTCGTGTTCTCCCGAGACAGTTCCCGTCTGACATCACAGCCTACCCCCGTACCCCGTCACGCACTCGGGTGTTTCTTGAGGACCAAGAATCGGTGGTTTCTAGATTAGTGGAAGCGAGTTCTGCTGCCTTCTTAAAGACTTCCTTGGCTTTGTCGTGCTTGCCCAGTTTGGCCAACGTCAGAGCAAGGTTGAATTGCACTTCCGCGAGTGTTGGGGCGACTGCAAGGGCCTTGTGGATGTGGCCTTCCGCGGCATCCCAATAGTCTTGGCTCGCATGGGTCCTACGATCCTCGTTTTCAGCACGGTTTACCGAGCCTTCCGGTCCGGTCAAGACTACAGCGGTCTCGGCGGTAGACCTCCCCGCCTTGGGCACATCGAGAGACAGAGCCTCAACCATGGACTCGAGTGATTCCTGCTTCACCTTCACCGGAGGCTGGCGTCGCTCACAACCGGGGAGGCTGATCATCACTGCAAGACCGACACCGACCACGCCAATGAGTACTCTTTCCACCACACCCTTATCCTTCCTCACTTCCCTCCTCCTGTGTTGAACGGAGCGGAGCCCTCAGCAGTGCACTCCGTCTCAGGGTTGCGCTGGCCGGCGCAATCTTCAGGATAGCGACGGCACATGAGATCCAGAGACGATTAATAGTCAAGCGAGATTTCTGACAGCGAAGGGAGGGAACTGGGTTGGTCCCGCTTGTCCCCTCCGGATGCACAGTCGTTATTCGCCTCACGGCATTTCTCAGACCAGCCCCAACCGTTTATTCTGCATATACCCGGTCCACCGCTTCTAATCCCGGGCCACAGGGAGCTTCTCCCCTTTCATCGCAGCCTTCGCTTTTTCGCGGATCAGCCTCTTGATAGGCTCGACCTCCGCCCTGCTGTAATACCCACGCAAGACCCCGGAGTCAAAAACACCAGTCGTCCGATCGATATAGAATTGTGCCAGTTGCTGGTTGCCAGCGTGCACGGCTTGCGCAGCACGATTGAGATAGTAGCGCACAAGCGCAGGATGCGGCGGTGCGCCTGGGGCTTTTGCAAGGAAATCATTGATACGGTGCTCGTCCAGTCTTGCCACAATATCCTTTACCCATGGCGCACTCAGGGTCTGACCTGCGGCAGGAGCCAGCCACTCAGCAGCTGGACCGACACCAGGTACAAGGACAAGAATGATCAGAACGATGCCACATGCAAGGCACTTGCTTGTCCCACCACCCGAGTGCGCAGTCGGTTGGTGCAGAGTGAATCGAGTCATGACACACCTCCCCTCTATACCCTATGTCACAGAGACAGCTTGGAGTCAGGCCACCCTGACGTTGATCCATTCGTTATCACACCGGAAAGTGCTGGGCGCTACTAGGAATCACCCTAGACCTCGTGCCGACGTGTACCAGGTGTCAAGGATATGCCTCATTGCCTTTACTGCATCTCCATAGTCTCTGGAGTGTGTCAGACACATCCTCCTCAAGTCTTGCTGTCATGCGCAGGGGACATTTGATGACTTCTCCAGGGGATTTCCCAGTCGTTCGATTTCTTCGCACCATTTAATCTTCTGCAGCATGAGATACGCCCAGGGTTCGGACCACAGCGGTGCGATGGAAATGGCTGTTTGCCGACGTTGTCAGGGATTCATGGTTCCATGTTTCAGTGATTCGTTGTTCCTAGAAGTCACAGTGGCGATGTCGAATCCATCTTGGCGGTGTGTGAATTGTGGCGAGTGGCTCAACGAGACGATCATGTCCAACCGCCTGAGGACGCCGCCTGCCGGATCTTTGTCCGGCCAATCTCCGTCGCCTCGCCAACCACGATGGAGAAGGTAATCCCTTACCGATGGAGCATGGAGATGCGGTCAACAACCTGAGCCACTGCATCGCCGGACGTTGAGATGTCCGGCGTGCGAGCTGGAGAAAGGACCCAGATCATGACGGAACCGCGCATTGAGGAAACCAACGTGTGGTCGATCGTCTTGGCCGGAGGCGACGGCGAACGGGTGAAACTTTTCGTCGCTCGATGGTTGGGGCGCCATCGCCCCAAACAGTATTGCACCTTCGTCGGGACCCGCTCGATGTTTGAGCATACACTCGACCGAACCACCCGAATTACCTCGCCGAAACGGACCGTGGTGGTGGCGGCTCGCCACCATCGGCATGAAATGCGGGATCACCCATGCGCCTATCGGATCAATAAGCTTATTGAACAACCGGTCAATCGTGACACAGCGGCCGGCATCTTCCTGCCGCTCTCCTATGTCCGGGCTCGCAACCGGGAGGCACTGGTCGTGATCCAACCATCGGATCACTTTATCTATCCGGAACAGCGCTTCGTGGAGGCCGTGCAACAGAGCCTGGCTTCGGCGGAGGCGATGCCGGATCGCCTCCTGCTGTTCGGCGTCCAGCCGGATCGATTAGAGACCGAATACGGGTGGATTTGCCGCGGCGACCAGCTCAACGGGTCCTCCACGATCCCGGTCTATGCTGTCTCGTCATTCCTCGAAAAGCCTGGATTCGCGCAAGCGGATGCCACACTGCGTTCCGGAGGCTTGTGGAACACGCTCGTACTCACGACAAAAGTGGACGCACTGTGGCAGACGGGATGGACCTACTTTCCTGACATGATGCCCCGCTTTGAGCGGCTGTGCTCAGCCTGGAATACCACGGAGGAGCTCGCCGTTCTCGAGGATGTGTACCGGCACATGCCAGCGCACAACTTTTCATCCCATCTGCTCCAACAAGTCTCGGACCGCGTGGCGGTGATGGAATTGACGAATGTGTTGTGGAGCGATTGGGGCAACCCGCAACGGATCGCCGAAACGATTCGGCGGATCGGGAAGACCCCCGCCTTTCCGCTGAACTGTCTCGACCGGCCGTTCACTCCAATTCCCATACCGCAGAGGGCCGCAGACGTCCTCGCACCCACGTAGGGAGGTAGATGATGGCACGACCACAGAAGACAACCACGTCGAGCGCGACGACAACGAAGCGACTTACCACACATGACATGACCTCGTCCTCACCGACTCAGCAAGAGAGGCAAGACACGAACGGACTACAGGGTACGATTGCCGCTCGCGCCTATGCCCTTTATGAAGAACGAGGATACCGGCACGGCGACGACCTGCAAGACTGGGTAGATGCGGAGCGGGAGATTTTGAGCCGCCAATCGCTTGCGTAATGTCCTTCGGTTTCCATTCTGGTTCGACTGATCAAGAGGTGGTTTGGGACGCTGGACCCCCCATGCGTTGCAAAGCGACATCTCCTCATTGTTTGTAGAGGAGGAAGTATCATCATGGCCTATCATGGGCCTAATATTTGGAGTTCTGCAATCGTGACAGCCGTTGTGATCTCCCTAGTCAGCGTTGCCGACACGCAGGCCGGAGGAAATATGCCGGAACCGTGACCTACGTCGGCCAGTCCGACGTGAAAGAATTCCTCTTCGCCAAGTTCCCGAATCCGAGGTTTTGCCCCAAGAATCCGGACAAGGCTCTGGTCAGGGGCGACACGCGGTTGCTCCCCAAGACCACCGTCTCCAAAGGCGGAGGACTCGGATCCGCCGTGATCGCTGTGGCCGATCTCCACGACCAGGCCTTCATGGACGGCTATCCCGGAACCGACGTGGCCGCCGTGTTGTGCGACTTTCAGCCTTATACCGGCGTGGTGGTCAATCGGAAGAACTTCCGTGTCGAAAATCGCGATGCGGACCCGGATGATCCGAAGTCGGTCAAGGGCGTCTTGCACAATCCTCACGCCTTCGAGGTGAAAGGCCTAAGCTTGTCCACCATCCGCAACATCGG
>JAOUGT010000071.1 GCA_029865485.1 Nitrospira sp. | reverse complement strand
CAATTCACTCCGACCGCCGTTTGGCAGCGGGCGTGTGAGTTTCTGATGACCACGCTGACCGGCGTAAATTGGCTCAAACCGCTGCCAAATCGACTAGCAGGGGTGGGGTAACGTACGTTTTTAGGTTTAGACTTTCAACAACTCAGCACTGAACCTGGCCTAGTCTGAATCGAGTGGTATGTCTCCGTCAAGTAGAGGGTAATCCCCAACCCGGGCAGCCGGTGAATCGGTTTAGATACAGGGTGAATCTTTTTCGATTCACCACACTGCTCTTCCCTCACCCCTGACATCGTAACCCTCTCTGACTGGTAAATATTGATAACCACGCACAAGACCTACGTATTTTCAACAGATGAGGGGCAGCTGATTTCGTGATGCGCGAGTGGCTCATATCTTGCTAGGGCCATTCAGCCATAAGGCTACTGATGCAGTGATGGACATCACAGTGGATCGACACCATGTGAATCACAAAGATACCGGCATCCAACTTCCTTACTAGCAAGCCACATTTGCTGAAATGCACCATGCCCAACACAACCGAGCAGAAGGTCCTGCGAATAGATCGAAAAGGCTACTCGTGGGAGGAGGCACCTCATCTCCGAACCCTACCTCGGCTGGAGAACGAGAAACACAGCCAGAAGATCTGTCTTGGCTGGAACTGAATGAATCTATACTACAGGACCAACGTCTAGTCGTTTGGACGTAACTGAGACAGGGCCATACGATACTACCTGATGTTAGTAGTGAGAAGTCTTCGATCAGGCGATCAGGAGGGGAGAATCACCGCAAAGGGATATTGTGCAAAATAGGCAACAGGAACAGTAAGCCGGGCAATACAGTAAGAGAACCATGGGCCTCAGTACAGCCCGTTTGCTTTCAGAGGTAAAGCCTAATCTTGCTGTAACTACAACTTCTGGAGAGTCAGTAGTAAGACAATTGATTCTCAGGTCAGGAGGCGACTGTCCTCATGTATCAGGTATGTCCACCTACACAGAACCTGCTCTGGATCCTCGCAGTCAGTATCACCTATCTGGCAAGTGTTTCTGCACCTGCGTCAGCTCAAACCGCCCCCATGACCACCTCTGGTCTGAACACCCAGATCAGCGGTCCAGTTTCGGTCGATGGGAAAGTGCAGTACAACATCACGGGGGGAACCAGGCCTGGAGGGGGAGCGAATCTCTTTCACAGTTTTGGCGACTTCGGTGTCCCGACTAACAACATTGCGAACTTTCACAATAACTCCGGCCTTCCCACATCCAACATCCTCGGCCGTGTCACTGGTGGAAACATCTCCAACATCTTCGGCACCATTCAGACCACTGATTTCGGGAGCGCCAATCTTTTCCTCATGAATCCAGCCGGCTTTTTGTTTGGACCAGGTGCGACGACCAATGTTGGCGGCATGGTGACCTTCACCAGTGCAGACTACCTGCGGCTTTCGAATGAGGACGGAACCAATACTGGAATCTTCTATGCAAATCCGGCCAGCCCTAGCCTCCTGAGTGCTTCACCGGTTGCTGCCTTTGGTTTCCTTGGCTCAAATCCTGGAGCCATTACAGTTCAAGGGAGCCAGTTCGTTGCGACAGGGATCGCCTTGATCGGGGGAAATATTACGATCGACTCCGGCACTCGCACAGATGGCACAGTTCAACGTGCAACACTCTCCGCGCCGACTGGCCAGATTCACCTGGCCAGCACAGCATCCACAGGAGAATTCGCAGTATTTGACGGAACATTGCAAGAATCTGAGAATGTTAATGGAGCTTCATTTACGTCCTTTGGCTCCGTGTCCCTCGCACCTGGCTCAACAGTCAACATCAGTGGTACAGACACAGTTTCAATCCGCGGAGGCCAATTCGTTTTGAGCGTAAACAATGCAACCCTCTCTACTGCGGAGAGTCCCAGCAAGCCGGGGAATATTCTTCTCGACGCAGGGAGTACGGTCACTTCTCTGACCTTTGGGACGGATCCCGGTGGGGCAGTCACCCTAAGTGCTGAAAAAGGTATTGTCCTACGTGGCAATTCTTCGATCACATCAAGAACAGACGGTCAGGGAAACGCTGGACATGTGCACGTACAGGCTCCATCCATTGAGATGCGTGAAGGTTCAAATATCGTGACCAGTACTAAAGGCCTTGGCCATGCGGAAAATGTTGAGATCAATGGGAACCAGATAACTATCAGCTCAGAGAGTTCCATTAACACTCGAACCAGCGCTCAGGGCCATGGGGGGGACATCACGATCCGTGGGCTCACAGGTAAAGGCACCTGGGCGAAAGAGGTCAGGCTATCTGATGCCAGTAAACTTGTGAGTGAAACTTCACAAGGTCGCACCGATACTCAAGGGCCTGCCGGGAATATACATATAGAAACAGCTCGACTTGATCTCAGTGGTACCAGCTTTTTAAGCAGCAAATCGCGCGGCAGTACAGGAGATGCCGGCACCATCTTTGTAAATGCGAGAGATTCCGTGACAATATCCTCCAGCAGCCAACTTACAAGTGACAGCTCTGAACAGTCACTTGGCAATGCGGGGCACATCACTATCCTCGCTCCTTCTATCATCGTTGAAAATGGCGGAGGGGTTGTAACCAGTACGAGCTCTACGGGAAACGCTGGCACAATTACAATCAACGCAAATAACCTTCACCTTCTATCAGGCGGTCACATCAACAGCGGTAGCTTGATAGAGTATCAGGAATTCCTACCCTCCGGTTCAGCTGGATCTGTGACAGTCCAGGGCCTGGCAACTCGCGCTCAGGCGATTCTGATCGATGGAGCTGGGAGTGGCATTTTCACCGACACTCAGGGTACTGGTTCAGGTGGCAGCATCAGTATCCAGGCCAATTCTGTCACCCTTAAAAACGGAGGCCAACTCTCCTCGCAAACATCCGGAACAGAAGCATCCGCTGGCGGTGGATCAATCACGGTGCATGGCAATCAAGTACAACTCAATTCCGGTGCCAGTATCACGGCAACCAGCACCGGCGCGGCAAATGCTGGAAACATCAACATCACTGCAATCAACGGGCTTCGCATGCAGCAGACCAGCTCCATTACCACACAAGCGGCCTCGAACAACACCGGGAGTCACGCCAGTGGTGGCAATATCAAAGTGACAACCTCCCCGACCGCGACAGTATACCTTCAAGACAGCACCATCAGCGCCTCAGTTCCCGATGGGCAAGGAGGAGGGGGAAATATATCGATCGACCCCCAACTCGTCATTCTTAAGAACAGCAAGATTCTGGCACAGGCTGACCAGGGCACAGGAGGTAACATTACGATTACTGCACGCCTGTTTTTGCCCGACACCATCAGCATCGTTAATGCAGATTCTGGATCAGGCGTCAACGGTACCGTCACGATTCAATCACCAAATTCTCCAGCCAGCGGCAGAATCCTGCCACTGGGGAACCGGCTTCTACAAGCCACGTCCCTCTTCACCCAACGCTGTGCAGCCGTGACCAACGGCACGTTCAGCAGTTTCAGGATGGCTGCCAATAGCCTACCTGTAGCGCCGGGCAATTGGCTTACAAGCCCAGTGATGCCCGTCATCTCAGCAGCTACTGACAGTACAACGTCCAAGACTGGCCTTCGCTATGACCGAAATCTTCTGATAGAAGAGCAGCCTCTTCTGTCATTACGCCAGATCGCCCCAGCAGGATTCTTGATCCAGAGCTTCGGGACATCACAGCCAACAAGCTGTTCATCATAATAGACCGTCGAGCGAAAGAATAACAGCATGAGCCTTCATCCGGCATTCGCTGATTTGCGCGATAACAGTCTCTTAATGAACATTGCCGCTTCACTGTGCGTGAACAGACCCATCGCAAGTCACATAGCCACACTCAACCAAATGGAGGTATCTGATGCCACCTAGACCTTACACCCCTGCTGAAGGCGGCTCTACATCAGGAGCCAATGTTACATTCTTTTGGGAAAATGGACATGCGAATCCAACTCACTCAGCCACCAGCACAGCGAGGTGGAGAATCACAGTCACGACCCAGAGAGATGGTGGAGGCACGACAAAAGTTGACACTGGATGGATCAGCGGTCTTCTACCGACTTCAAATTCAAAACTTATCAGCGGCCTGCCAGCAAATGGTGGGACCTATTACTGGCAGATGAGATATTCGAGGGCAGCCTTCCCTAATGAGGACTTGATGACTGAGAGCTATAAGTTCAAGTCTCAATGAGGCCTGAACCTAGCTTAGTATGGGTAACAAAAGACTTACGGTAGGTCATAGGACTATCCACAACCAATGAAGTGCCTCACGTACAGCGTGTACTAGGAGGTAAAAGATGGCAAAGGGAGAACATAAGAAGGTGGCTCGCCCAACACAGGACGGCTATACCATTTCCCTCATCCCCGAGGGCTATACGGTTACCCAGGTCAAGGTCCAGTTCGGACCGAAAGACCGTGAAATTAAGAATGACGACGGTACCCTTAGCCCTATCTATCGCTGGGATCGAACCATTGGGCCCGTTGAGGTCAAGCCAGGCTCAAGCCACAAAGCGCTGCTGACGGTAGACACGGATCAACTTTCGGTGTCAGCTTCCGACTGCTTCTATCAGCTCGTCTGTGAAATCGAGAGACTAGTTGATGAGGAGATACCAGTTGAGACCCTAAAGGGAGAGAAGAAGATCCTTAAGACCGGAGATAAGATCTTAGCTCTGGAAACACTCCTAACAACGCCAACACTGCTTACTCAGGCGAGCAAGATGGAGAGCATAAAACAGAACGCGGCTCAAACAACTGTGGAAGGCCTTCAGGCTGTTTAACAGAGTTCAGCACTGCCAACGGCTTACTCGTAGGCATCCGATGTGACCGCTGGCTGTACCTCTTTTCACTAGATGTCGAGCATGCAATGCTTAGAGTGGCGGACTCTCTGATATGGCCCATTACAGTGTAACGCGTGGGTCTACGCTTCTTTCGGAGCTTGCTCGCAGACTTGGACTCTACATCGGTCTCGCCATGATGTCTTTGATTGCAGCCACATCGGCCCTCGCACAAACAGCGGTTGACCCGACTGGACGTTCGGGTCAGCCGCCTGGGCCATTGAAAGAGGAATTTCAGCGGCCTCAGCCATTTCCCCGTCCTGTTCTCCCTCCCCTTCCCGCAATTCCTCCTCAAGGAGAAGCTCAGAAAGAGCCCGGTGCAATCCAGGTATTCGTTCATGATGTTCAGGTAATCGGCAGTACGGTCTTTTCAGACAATGAGATTGACGAGGTGACCGCGCCCTTCAAGAACCGAGCGCTCATGACGGAAGACCTCGAACAACTTCGATTGGCCCTGACACTACTCTACGTAAATAAGGGCTATCTCACCTCTGGGGCTATCATTCCTGATCAGGACGTGACATTCGGGGTGATCAAAGTGCAGATCATTGAGGGGACCCTGTCACAGATCACGGTCGAGGGCAACCGCTGGTTTAACTCGTCATACTTAAGCAACCGCCTGTCGCTCGGCAGACGCACACCGGTTTCCCTTGCGCCGCTTCAGGAACAGCTGCAACTCCTGCAGCAAGATCGACGGATCGAACGCATTAATGCAGAATTACGCCCAGGGGAGCAACGCGGCGAGAGCGTGCTGAACGTACGCGTGGCGGATCGCAACCCATTCCATGCCTCGCTTGAGATTAACAACTACCAAACTCCTCTGGTTAGTGAGGTCCGTGGAATCGGCACACTCACCCATGACAACGTGACTGGCCGCGGCGACATACTCAGCATAGGCTACGGGCACTCGAGCGGTGGCTTCCCGATTATCGACGTCTCTTATGCCCTTCCATTTACCCAATCGGGCACGACCTTTTCGCCATACTATCGGCGATATGACTTCAAACTGGTCGAGAGTCCCTTTGATCCCCTGAACATAAACACCAATACCGAAATCATCGGGATGAGTCTTCGACAACCGATCTATCGGACCGTGACGGACGAGGTCGCACTCACCCTCATTGGCGAGCACCTATTTACCCAGAGTTTCATATTTGGAGATACTCCTTTTAGCCTTTTCCCTGGTTTTCAGAACGGGGCGGCAACCGTCTCCGCTCTTCGGTTCGCACAAGAGTGGACTCACCGAACCCCTAATACAGTCCTAGCCGTACGTTCGCGATTCAGTGTGGGAGTGGATGTACTCGGAGCAACCATAAACGGAGTATCTGACCGGCCTGACGGACAATTCTTTTCGTGGTTGGGCCAAGTCCAAGGCATTAAACAATACGGTGACGCATTACTGGGCATGCAACTCTTGGGACGCATGGACCTCCAACTCACCAATTCTCCGCTCTTTCCCCTGGAGCAAGTTTCACTCGGCGGCCGATACACGGTACGGGGCTACCGTGAGGTGACTATTCTGCGCGACAATGTGTTCATCGCCTCCCTTGAACCGCGATTTCCGCTCCTGCGCTGGAATAGTGGTGAACCAATGGTGCAGTTTGCTCCCTTCGTGGATGTCGCCCATGGATGGAGTCTTGGGGAGAACCACCCTTCTGCACTGCAGCCTTCCGCCAATTTCCCCAATACCCTTGCTAGTATTGGCGCGGGACTTCGCTGGAATATTCTGCCTCAGAATCGTGCCGTAGTTGAGGTGTATTGGGGGCAAAAGCTGAACCATGTTCCACGTATCGCACACGCGGCTCAGGACCATGGAGTTCATGCAGGAATTACCGTCAATCTTTTTTGAGGCGGTCACAGATACCATGTCCACGATACTATGCCCATGCGAACATTTCTGAGCGTTATGCTTCCACAGCTCTTCCTATTCTTGCTCATCGTTCTGCTCGCCTTCACCGCAGACGCTGTCTCTCTATCCTCTGCAGACGTCTCCATGCAGCAGGGCACACAGGCGTTTCAACGCGGCGCATTCACTGAGGCCTTATCGCAGTGGAAGCAGGCCGCAGATCTCTACAAAGGTACCGGCAACTATTCGATGCAGATCGAGGCCCTCACCCATTCAGCTCATGCCTCGATGGAATTAGGTCAATCCAAACAGGCACTCCAGTCACTGGAACTGGCGTTGGCCTTGGCAAATCAGAATGGGCAGTCTTCGCTGGAAGCCGCGGTGCTTGGGCAATTGGGACATACCTATTTGTCGCTGAGACAGCTGACCGAGGCATCGGAGTATCTCCAGCGGGCCACTACATTGGGAAGACAGCAGGACTCGGCCACTCTCCTCGCCGCGGCACTCAACGATCTGGGGATCGTGTCCGCCCTTCACCAGCGGGACAAGGAGGCACTGGAGGCCTTTCAAGAAAGCCGCGAGCTGGCGCAGAAGGCCAAGCTGCCACTGCTGGCTGCAACGGCTCGCACCAATGCAGCCCGAGCCCTTCTGCGACTCGGCCAACCAACCAGCAGCCGACTTACCCTTGATGGCGCCTTCGAGAGCCTGAAAAACCTTTCATCGTCTCGCCAGAAATCGCTCGGATTGATCGGTATTGCCTTGGGCTACCAACGCCTCATTCCTCAGCTGCCACAAGAACGCGACCCGCTGTTGCTGAGAACAGCCGGGGTACTCCAGGAAGCTGTCTCAGATGCAGAGCGCCAAGGGGACAAGCGAACGTTGTCATACGCCCTCGGATATCTGGGACATCTCTACGAAACAGAGTTTCGAATGGACGAGGCGTTGCAACTCACCAGACGCGCCCTGTTCATCGCGCAATCGGTAGATGCGCCGGAATCCCTCTATCGCTGGCAATGGCAATTGGGGCGCCAGCTGGCCGCGACAGGCCGGCTGGATCAGGCGATCGCCTCATACCGCCAAGCCACTATGACGCTTCAACCGATTCGTAGTGAAATGACACAAGCCTCCTCTGACGGCCCGCTCTCTGAGCAGGAGACAGTCAAGCCCCTGTTCTTTGAGCTCGCTGACCTCTTGTTGCAGCGCGCCGCTCTCACTGACGAGGTCAAAGCCATTGACAGTGACCTGCTCGCCGCACGGGATGCCATCGAGTCTTATAAAACGGCCGAGCTACGAGACTATTTCAAAGACGACTGTGTCGATGCGGTACGGTCCAGGCTGACCACGTTCGATCGACTGTCGCCGGACACGGCCGTCATCTATCCCATCATGTTCACTTCCCGGCTGGAACTGCTCATGAGCCTGCCGACCGGTTTAAAGCGCATTACTGTGCCGGTCACTGCCGACCAGCTGACCCAAGAAATCCGGGCCTTCCGTCGAGTCGTGGAAAAGCGCACCACTCACGAATATTTGCCGCACGCGCAACAACTCTATGACTGGTTGATCCGTCCGCTCGAAGCTGATCTCTCACCGTTGCCCGTTACGACGTTGGTCTTCGTGCCGGACAGCGCCCTTCGGACGATCCCGATGGCGGCGCTCCACGACGGTTCAACATTTCTCATCAACAAGTTCGCCCTCGCGATGACGCCCGGGATCACGTTGACCGACCCTCGGCCGCTCAATCGGGACAAGCTCCGATTCCTCACGGCCGGGCTCACCAAATCCGTGCAAGGATTCCCCCCCCTTCCCCATGTGGTGGAGGAAGTCCAATCCCTTCAACAGCTCTACACAGGCGAACAACTGATGAACCAAGCATTTCAGGCCTCCAGATTGGAACACGAATTGCGTGATGGACAGTACGGAGGCCTGCACATCGCAACACACGGTCAGTTTTCGACCGACGTAAACGACTCATTCCTCCTGACCTTTGATGGAAAATTGACCATGCAGTCGCTCGACCACCTGATCGGCCTCTTTCGGTTCCGGCAGGAACCGCTGGAACTGTTGACCTTGAGCGCCTGTCAAACCGGGATCGGCGATGACCGCGCCGCCTTGGGCCTGGCCGGCGTGGCGTTGAAAGCCGGTGCTCGAAGCGCGTTGGCCACGCTCTGGTTCATCAATGATGAAGCGTCGGCAACGTTGATCGCTGAGTTTTATCGGCAGCTGCGCCATCCGGCGGTCTCAAAAGCCGTGGCCCTCCAGCGCGCTCAGGTGAAACTTTTGAGCGACCGAATCTATGGACATCCGGCCTACTGGTCGCCGTTCCTCTTAATGAACAACTGGCTCTGATCGAGGGTACGAAAAAAGACTGTTTGATGTCATACTCTGATCAGAGCCAGGTAAGGAGCAGTTATGAATAGATGTCACCGCCATTACTTTATTGGGTTGACCCTTGCCCTCAGTGTTCTGACCGCAGCCACGCCCGGGACAGCGGCAGACAACTCCATCATGCCCCAACCTGGGCAGCAAGAAGACGCACAGCTGCCGGTCTACGTACCACCCAAGAAATTTCAGCCTCGCGCGAGGATCGGCGGCACCTTGCGTGGAACCGACAGCGCCGAAGTTGAAATCGTAGCCCTGGTACCAGACCATGTCGGCCTCACGGTCAAGCAAACACCGACGCTGAATTGGTTCCTGTCGAAACCAACGCCCCATCCGTTGAAATTCACGATCAACGACGACAGAAAAGTGCGCCCCATCTATGAAGGCTCCCTCCCAACTCCGCCGGCAGCGGGTGTGCAATCCATCGACCTGAAGAGTTTAGGGTTGAGCCTGGAGCCCAACGTGCAATATCGCTGGTTTGTGTCGGCCAGTCCTAATCCTGACTCCCCCTCCAGGGATATCGTTGCCGGAGGAATGATCGAGCGATGTGAGTTCAGCGAGTGCCTGACCATCACCTCGGTGAATGTGACGTGCGACCGGGACAGCGTCCGTACGAACGCCCTCGTTGGGTTTTGGTACGATGCGATGGGGTGTGTCTGTTCGTTGATCGAGAAAGAACCGACGGACCCCTCACTTCGCAGGCTACGCGCGGCTCTCCTGAGGCAGGTTGGCCTCAACGGTGTGGCCGACTGGGACCTCAGCTCCATTCACACGAAACCGAGATAGCGGTACACAGCCTTGAGTTGCCCATGGAACTGACTCCGCCCCACGATGGAGAGAGGAACCAGCTCCCCGTTCACCTATGAAACACTATGGGTCTGTCCCTTAAGGCATTCTGGTCAAGGACCTGTCCGCTGAGGGGAGAATTGAATGGCACATGTCCGCCAGACTTCACCATCTGAATCCATTTCGATTCACCCTGAATCTATTATGATACACCACTGGTTGGCCGACCTCGTCGCGCCATCCATGCAGCCTATCCATAACCGGCCTGAATACGCAGGCTTCTACATCAGTCATCTCGTGCTGAGTCCACGGCATGACGGTTGCTGCATTGTGAGAGCCCGATTCACACCAGAGGTCCCGCTGACGTGAGCCTCTCTCATAACAGGCATCCCCTACCACCTTGGATGATACCTCGGCCTATGCCGAATACTCCCGTTGCAGCAGGATTGATCGCTTCCCACAGGGATGTCGCTTGCTATCGTTTGAGGGAGGAACGAGGTTGGGACCAATCCTGCGATCGATTTTGCCACCGCCATCCGAGAGTAGTTCTCATGACCGTCCGTACCAGCCATGCTTGCATGGCACGACTGATGACGAGCTATTCACATGGTTGATGAAATCGAGCCTGAAGGTCACTCGCCACACGATCGGCGAATGCTGTCCACTATTTCCCGTACCCTCCTTGCCATCGCCCTCTCAGCCACGACGCCCATGACCACCCAGGCGGAAGCACTTCGGAACGCATTCGGCCAGCCTGTAGGCCATAGAATCCCTGATGAACTCCAGCTACTGAAGGAGGAAGAAACGGTCAGTGTTGCGTCGCGCTATGAGCAGCCAATCTCACAAGCACCCTCAAATGTGTACGTGATCACAGACGAGGACATCCGCCATTCGGGCGCCACCGATCTTCCAACGATCCTGCGTCGTGTGCCGGGTATCGATGTGATGCAAGTCACGGGCGCCGACTTCAACGTCAGCATTCGCGGAGACAATCAGTTAAACGCCAACAAGTTGTTGGTGATGGTCGATGGGCGTTCTATCTACGTCGACATGCAAGGCGGGCTATCCTGGAAGAATATCCCGGTCACCTTACCTGAGATCAAACGCATTGAAGTACTCAAAGGCCCCGCTTCCGTGCTCTATGGATTCAATGCGTTCGATGGAGTCGTCAATATCATTACCAAATCTCCCGACGAGATCAAGGGAACCACGATCCAGGTTGGCGGAGGTGAACTTGGGACTCTTTCAAGCGCCGCCGTGCATGCCGGCACACATGGCAAACTGGGATATCGGCTTTCCTTCGGCCATGATCAAAACGACCAATGGCGCAACCGGAACACCCCCGCCTTCCAAAACAATAAAGTTCATGTGCGGACTGAGTATGCGCTGACGGATGACTCACGGATACGGCTTTCCGGCGGATGGGCCGACGCCAATCGCTATGACGGCCCGGTATTCAACCTCCAGACGCCTTCCACTCCGCTCACACAAAGCTTTGCCGACATCAGTTACGAGCGGCTCAACTTCCATCTTCGTGGTTGGTGGATGCAAAACGACCTCAACGCAGACCTCTTCATGCACCCCTTTTTGAACGGTCGCCTCCAAGAGGTCAATCAATTCGGTGAACGGCGCCTCGCCTTCCTGACCAACACCTACAATGTCGAAGCGCAACACAGCCTGACACTCTGGACGAACAACCGGCTCACGTATGGCGCCAACTACCGTCTCAATACGGTGTCAGGAAGCGGCGTGGCCAATGCCAGCGAAGAAACCCGCTTCGGATTGTATCTACAAGACGAATGGGGCTTTGCGGACCGATTCAGCGTGACGGCCGGCGTCCGCTACGACCTCAACTCTTTCATCAATCCGACCATCAGCCCACGTGTGGCTCTGCTCTATACGATTGCCCCTGATCATACACTTCGAGCCACCGTATCCATGGCCTATCGCCCACCAACACTCTTTGAACGCGAGAGCCTTGCCCGATTCGTCACGAGCCTCCCGTCACCGATCCCATCTCCGCCTCCATTTCCGTTGGTGGGATCCACGACACTCAAGCCGGAACAGATCGTCTCCTATGACATAGGCTACCAAGGTTGGTGGATCAAACACCGCCTCCGTGTACGGGCTGATCTGTTCTTCAATCATATCTCTGATTTGATCAGCTTTGTCACCGTCGGAACGACACGAACGTTTTCCAACGGCGGGGTAGCCGACATCTACGGTGGAGAAATCGGCGCCGAATTCTTGGCGACGCAGTGGCTCAGTGGGTTTGTGAACGCGTCTTACCAGGAAATTGGTCAGACATTCGTGGGTGCGGTCCGCCGTGGTGCTCCGGCGTGGAAGGTGAACGTTGGATTGCGCGGTGAGTGGGACAACGGCCTGAGCGGCGAAGCCACGGCCTATTACGTCTCATCAGCGACGTACCCCGTCATCGAGACCTATCAAACCCTCGCCCCATTCGGCGCGACCGTGCCGAACTCGCGTGTGAACGGCTACGCTTTACTTAGTCTCCGCGGTGCCTATAAGTTTTGGAAACAAAAAGCGGCGGGAGGGTACCTGCGGGAGGCCGAAATCGCAGTGTCGGCCTTGAATGCGTTGAATGACAAACACACTGAACATCCCTTGGGCGACGTCATTGGAAGCCGTGTCATGGGATGGTTGACTGTACGGCTGTAGCGGAATTCAGCAGGGTTGGGAATAGGCATTCATGCGGATATCTTCAATGATCCTTCGCTGCCTCCGTCGAACAACGCACAGATTGCACCCCATGCAACGCTGGCAGTGGTCGTACTTCCTTCTCGCGATAATGTCTGTTTTCCCCACGCTCGCAATGGCCTCTAGCGTCGACATCGCCATTCTCAAGTCATCTGACCTTCAAGCCTACAACGAAGCGATCGAAGGGTTTAAGACCGCATCTCCAGGAACTGCCATCTTGACAGAGTACGACTTACGTGGCGACCTTGAGCGTGGGAAACAGCTTGCCCGAAGGATTCGTGCGTCGGACTCCGCCCTCGTGGTCGCTGTCGGCCTCAAGGCAGCACTGGCAGCCAAACTGGAGATCGTGGATATCCCGATCGTCTACATGATGATTCTCGACCCCTTGAAACATCGCCTCACCGCTGACAATATGACCGGAGTCCTGCTGGAAATTCCGACAGACCGTCAGTTCAAGATCATGCGCACGTTCCTGCCCAATCTGCGCCGGATCGGCATGATGTACGATCCCGATAAGACTGCGCCCAAGTTGAAAGAGGCGGCATCGCGAGCCTCCACCTATGAGTTTCAATTGCAGGGGTTTCCGGTCGAGAATGAGAAAGAGGTTCCGCAGCAACTACGGACGCTCTTGTCCGAATCGGAAGCGTTGTGGCTTATTCCGGATTCGACCGTACTGACAGACGAATCGATCCGCTTCATCCTCGAATCGGCAGTGGCCAAACAGGTTCCCGTCGTCGGCTTTTCATCCGAGTTTACACGCCTTGGCGCGCTGCTCAGCATGTCGATCGACTACGGCGAAGTCGGCCGTGAAGCCGGTCTACTCGCCAAACGTATTGTGAACGGCGAACAACGGCTGCCGCTCACCCCTGTCTCAGTCCAGCGGATCAGGATCACGGTGAATCAGAAGACGGCGCGGTATTTAGGCCTAACGATTCCCAAAGAGCTCGACAGCCTGATCGACGAGACCTATTGAATGGACCAGTCCATGAGCAGCACAACGCTCCAGGAAGGACCGAATCCACAATCAAGGCCGACAGGTCGGTTCTTCGGCCTCCGCATGAAGTTCGTGGTCTTGTTCAGCCTCATACTCATCATGACGTCCTCGTCCTTGAGTTGGTATTTCATTGAAACAAGACGCCAGGCCATGATCGATAACCTGGAAGAACTTGGAACGATCTTATTGACCAATACCGTGCGCAACGAACACTTTCGAGTCGCCGGCGTCGTTCTCGAAGATCGCGTCACGCTCGAGCAATTCATGCAGAGCCTCATGGCAATCGACCACGTCGTCTATGTGGTCATCGCGGCTTCCGACGGTCGGATCCTGGACCGACAAAGCAAACGAATTCTGAGATCGTCGAACGGATTCTCTTCTGCCACAGAACAGCCGCTCTACCCAGACGATCGAATCTCACAATCGCTGCTCCAGGCTCCGTTGACGGCTCCACTCATGACGAGGCTTGTACAGTCCGCGGAGCAGACATTGGTTCCTCAGGATGATTCCTCGGACTGGCTCCTCTCCTTTTTCGCCAGAAAAGAAACTCTGTTCGACTTTGCGATGCCTATTCTTCGAAAATCCTCGGCTGCTCGCCCCATGCCTCAGCTGTCGGTTGAATTGGAAGAGAAAACAGGCTCCGCTCTCCCAATACAAACCTCTCCGGTGGTCGGCCTCGTACGCATCGGAATCACCGACATGCAGGCTAAAGAAGCCCTGCTGGTGATCGTCCGCAATGTGTCGCTCCTCACCCTGCTCATCATCGCGGGAGGCATCCTGAGTGCTCACCTACTGACCTCCCGCATTACGACGCCGTTACGAAACCTCGCCTACGCGGCCAGGCAACTCGCAAAGGGAAACGATGC
>JAOUGT010000266.1 GCA_029865485.1 Nitrospira sp. | reverse complement strand
AAGGCGCCGCTCTCGGATATTCGCACACCTCTTGAGAGGCGTCACGCGTTTTACCAAATCTCCGCCCTGACTATGTCGTCATAATTCCAAGATTTCTTGAGGTTTCTAATGTCCGCACCTACACCGGAATGGGCAACACAACCGGATCGCAGGATATCAACAGATACAGTTTCCTGCTCTATGGGCAACACACCACGAAACGACGTAGAGAGGAGCAACCCCTTGATTTGACAGGAACATCAACGTGACAAGACCTGTCGATCCGTGAGCCGAACCGACATCACATACCAATGCCTCCGCACATGAGTTCTCTCGAGAGCCGAACACTCGAGGAAGAGATACCCAGCAAACTCTGGTATCAGATGGAAGTCATATCCAAACCACTGATGCGAGCTGTCCTAGCCCACAATACGCACGAACGCTTCTGCTGCAACCGCCGATTCCCCATTGCGACAAGCCTGGCCGTGGTTTTCTTACGGCCAGGCGAGCAGGCTCGCCCCTCTCGGCCTCAACATACTATTTCAAGTAAGCCTTGGCCTCTCAGGACTCCACCTGCTCGTCTCACACGGCGTCTTTGCGGTTTCGTGACGAACCGCCATGAATTCTGTGGGCTCGTACTGGTTGTGAGTCAACAGGAGAGAAGAACCGACCCTGCTGCCGGTCATCTTACTCGCAGAGGAGAGTATTCTTGATCAAGCATGCTCGGCATGGTCGGGGCGAGAGGATTTGAACCTCCGACCCCTGCGTCCCGAACGCAGTGCGCTACCGGGCTGCGCTACGCCCCGACAAGACCGAGCACTGAATGGAGGATGGCATTGTCTTACAAGAGAGGGGTAAAAGGCAACCCATGTGATTTCGCCACACCGGAATGTGTGACGTTCCCCTCTTTCACGTTGACACCCTTCGCCAAACCAGGATCAGAACGAATCGCTCGCTCGACTCCCTCGGACGCGATCTGCATCAAATACGGCAAAGTGGCATTGGTCAAGGCATAGGTGGATGTGCGGGGAACGATCCCAGGCATGTTAGCCACACAATAATGGATCACCCCATCCACCAGATACACGGGATCGGAATGGGTCGTTGGTCTGGTTGTCTCAACACAACCGCCCTGATCAACTGACACATCGACGATCACGGAACCTGGCCGCATCTTGGAGACCACCCCACGCGACACCAACTTGGGCGCCTTGGCCCCAGGGACCAGCACGGCGCCGATTACCAGATCTGCAGAACAGACGGCCTCTTCAACGGCAGTGGAACTTGCGGCTCGGGTGATGATACGCCCGTGGTACTGATCGTCAAGCACACGCAACCGTTCAATATCCAGATTGATGACTGTGACCTGTGCTCCTAACCCCACAGCCATTCGAACGGCGGATGCTCCGACCGCGCCAGCTCCCAACACCACAACTCGACCCGGTTCCACTCCCGGAACTCCGCCCAACAAGACTCCACGTCCCCCGTCGGTTTTCTCAAGATAGTGGGCACCAATCTGGACCGACATCCGACCTGCGATTTCACTCATCGGCTTGAGCATGGGCAGGCTCCCATCCTTGGCCTCAGTCGTCTCATAAGCAATCGCTGTCACGTGACGGCCGAGCAGTTCTTTTGTGACATCCGGAATGGCAGCAAGATGCAAGTAGGTAAATAGAACGTGACCGGAACGAAAGAGCGCACATTCAGAAAGCATCGGCTCCTTCACCTTCAGAATCAGCTCAGCCCTTTGAAACACGTCAGCCTTCGAACCGGCGATCAGGGCACCAGCCTTACGGTATTCATCATCGCCAAAACCACTCCCCATACCAGCTGCCGGTTCGACCCAGACGTTGTGCCCTTTCTGCACCAAGCTGGCAGCGCCATCTGGAGTCAAGCTGACACGATACTCGTGGTCTTTGATTTCCTTTGGAATACCGATCACCATCCTGAATTCCCCTCCCCTTGGTTACACGCCGCGACATCCGTCACCGTCATTCTACTGGTATACCACAAACTTCTACACCGCAGCCCGAGATCACGCGCGGCTTTTGGAGTCCGCCCAACATGGACAGTCCAGAAACTCCTGTTGTAAGATGAGTTGTTGTCGTAGGGAGGAGGTAACAATGGACAGTGGGAATCACTCATGTCAGGCCTGTGGAGCCCCGAGCAGCCCACTGACAAAGTTGTCGCTGGGAAAAGATTTTTTTGGACGCCCCTATGATCGTCTATCGCCCTCGTCGGATCAGAACCCGAGGTGGTACTGTGCCTCCTGTTCGCTCCACAAACACTTCCAACGAGATTTCCGCGATATCCTCTCTGAGTTTGATAAGTTGCGATGTGGGTTGAGCTCTGAGCTGTCCAAGGCCGGCGAATTCCAACGAGCCTCGTTGCGATTACATGAAATCATGATGATTCTGAACGTGCCCCAACAGACCTCTCCATTCCTCAACAACCGCGACGTCACAGTCCTGATGGAGCGACTCAATACCTTGACGATGCCCGTCTAACGAGAACATCCATGCCACCATTTCAACGACATATTTTTGTTTGCACCAACCAGCGCCCGAAGGATGATCCTCGTGGCTGCTGTGCGAATTCAGGCTCTGAAAAGCTTCACGCCCACTTCAAGAGCGAAGCCAAGCGACTCAATCTGAAAGGTATCGTCCGAGCCAACAAGGCCGGCTGTCTGGACCATTGTGAACTCGGTCCGAGTGTGGTGATCTACCCTGAAGGCGTGTGGTACTGGATCGGAACGGAAGCTGATGTGACGGAGATCATGGAACGCCATGTCCTACGAGGGGAGATCGTTTCGCGCTTGCTCATGCCGGACCATCCAGTTACTGAACAGCTCGTCCCACTCAAGCGGCCGTAGCACGACCCCCTTCACCACTATGCCTACTGAAGACAAATGGAAGGCCAACATGGAAAAAGTGGCCTTCACCAAACAATTTCCAGGACTCACCCTGGACTGGAAAGTCTGTGAATGTAAAACGATTGAAGCGGTAGTCCCGTTGACCGGGAAACCGGGTGCGTCGGTCATTGTGTTTACGGACGGTTCATTTGCGGTTACTCCCCTATTGGCACCGGAACCATGGGAGTTGGGACAGGCGCTTCTCGATGCCAGACCACACCTGGAACCCAAACACCGGGAGGCGTATGCCGAGTTTGACCGTCTGGCGAAGAAAGACAAGGAGACACTTCGTGCGGCTCGGCTAGAAAAAATCATCGGCGCGATTCACAATAATGTCGAACAGATTCCTGAACTGAAAGATCGGCTTAAAGAACTTGTCAAGGAATGGACGTGAGCAGTCTACCCAACAAGAATATGTTTGAGATCTTCTCGCAAGGTCTCTTTGAAGGAGTGAAACCCATGCTGGTCATTCGTGATCATCTCGTCCGTCATCCGGACCGCTGTACCCACCAGGCCATCTGTGTCCCGATCTGCCCAACCAGCGCCTGGCTCTCAACGCCCCCCTATAAGTTCGATCCATCGCGCTGCCTGGAAAGCTGCCGGCTCTGTCTGGATGCCTGTCCCTCGCAGGCGATTTATTCCGTCTTCAAAAAAGGCGACAAGCTGTTGGAGCCTCAAAAAAAGACAGGGTAAGTCAGGCGACGATTGGACTCGAATAGCTGCCGTTCCAAACCCGACCGGAGGAAGGGAAGGAGGTGGCGGCATCCCAGCTCTCAAGAAGCCGTCGATCTGTCCCCAGACAGCACCAGCCGCATACTAAGGTGTAGTCAAGATCTGATAATCATCTAGAAGG
>JAOUGT010000265.1 GCA_029865485.1 Nitrospira sp. | reverse complement strand
TAAGATGATACGGGTATCGGACGGCTTTCCCCTCTCTCTCCTTACCCCTGACCCTTCACCCCTTACTTTTCACGCATTCGTAAGCGGTCCTGCCACAAACTTGCCAGCCTTCATCACACCCACAATGGTCTCTCGGTCTCGTAGTACCTCGATGTTCCGAAGCGGGTTTCGATTGAGGATGACGAGGTCCGCTTCCATGCCTTTGGCGAGGGTTCCAACCGATTCATGAAAGCCGATGAGTTTGGCTGCCCGCGCGGATGAAGTGAGGATCGCATCCATTGGGGACATGCCCAGCGCGACCATCCGCTCCAGCTCTTGTGCATTCTCTCCATGGAAATTGAACGGTGTTCCCGCATCCGTGCCCATGGCAATGAACATACCGCTTTCATAAGCCTGTTTGAAGGAAGCTTTGTGGCGCTTCGTCATGGCTTTAGCCTTTTCCAGGGCACTCTCCGGAATGCCGCAGCCGGGCCGGCAGGCTGCCGTCGTGGCCAAGGCCGAAAGGGTAGGGACCATGTAGACGCCGTACTGCTTCATCAGCGCACCGGATTCCTCATCCAATAGGGTGGCATGCTCAATCGAGCGCACACCGGCCTGGATTGCCCGCTTCATTCCCGACGCACCATGGGCGTGGGCAGCCACTGGCTTTCCAGCCTGACGCGCGGCATCTACTGCGGCAGCGAGCTCTTCTGCTGTCATTTGCGCATCATCCGGTGAGGTGCCAGGTGTGAGCACTCCCCCTGAAGCAATCACCTTAATAACTCCTGCACCGGCGGCCAACTGTTCGGCAACAACCTTTCTCACTTGGTCGACTCCCTCGACCTCCCGGCCGATGAACCGCGCATGGCCACCGATCATGCAGATGGCAAGTCCTGCGCCGACGATCCGTGGTCCTGGAAGGATTCCTGATTCAATAGCCTGATTCAATGCGAAGATTGAATGGTCACGAGATCCCACGTCTCGCACGGTCGTAAATCCAGCCTCAATCGTGGCCTTGGCATGTTTGGCCGACTTGAGCAGGGTGTAAGATGGTTGCTCTGACTCCAGAGTTTTGACGACATCAGCCTCTCCTCCTAAACAGAGATGGACATGGCAGTCGATGAGTCCTGGAATCACTGTCAGGCCACGGCCGTTGAGCCTGGTCGCTCCTTTTGGAATGGTAACCTCGTTACTTGGGCCGACTGCGGCGATCTTCGTGCCGCGTACGAGGACTGTCATGCGCTCTCGCACAGTTCCGGTCCCATCGATGAGGCGCACCTGATGAATGGCAATCGTCACAATCTACCGTCCTAGGCTATAGGTGTGAGCGGCCGCTTGGAGTCCCGCACCAGGCGTTGATACCCACCCGCTTCTGATACCGATTTCCTCCAGGGCGTTCAATAGGGTCAGCACATTCGCCTCCGTCGAGGATTCTCCCATCAGCCCGATTCTCCAGACCTTCCCCTTGAGTGGTCCCAGCCCTCCACCGATCTCGATGCCAAAACGCTGCAACAGCTCAGCCCGGACCGCTGCCTCATCGATATGACCTGGAACCGTCACGCACACCAGTGTCGGCAGTCGTCGATCTGGCGGCGGCAATGGGTTGAAGCCAAGCGCCATCAGGCCCGCGACCAGTGCACGACTATTCAATTGGTGTCGGGCGAATCTGGCCGGAAGTCCTTCCTCCTCAACGAGGCGTAACGCCTCCCGGAGTGCATAGATCATCGAAATCGGTGCCGTATGATGATAGGCACGACTCTGCTCCGCCCAGTAGTCCGCGATGAGGGACAGATCAAAATACCAGCTTTGACAGGGAGCCTGTCGAGCCTTTAACACCGAAAGGGCGTGGGAACTCAACGTCAACGGGGCCAGACCGGGCGGGCAACTGAGACATTTTTGCGTCGCACTGTAGCAGACGTCGATTCCCCATTGATCGACTTCGACAGGCATGCCCCCCAGCGAGGTGACCGCATCGACGACCAACAGTGCATTGTATTGATGGCATAAGGCGCCGATCGGTTCAATCGGTTGCCACGCTCCTGTTGAGGTTTCAGCATGGACGAGGACGACCGCTTTCACTGGGCTTGATTGTTGGAGCATCGCCGCGATCGAGTCCGGTTCAATCACCTGCCCCCAGGGCATTTCCACACGAAGGGCCTTCCCTCCACAGCGCTCAATGATTGTGGCCAGTCGAGTCCCAAAGACACCATTGATACCCACGATGACGCGGTCTCCTGGTTCCACGACATTGACGATCGCGGCTTCCATACCGGCCGATCCAGTTCCAGAGACAGCGATGGTGAAGGGATTTGTCGTCGCAAACACTTGGCGGAGGAGCGTCTGAATGTCATTCATGACGCCTAAGAACATTGGGTCAAGATGTCCGATCAGCGGCGTCGACATCGCTCGTAGCACGCGAGGGTGGACGGCGCTGGGACCAGGGCCCAACAACAGTCTTTGTGGGGCAAGAAAGGCCTGCATGGCCAAAGCCTCCTGTAAAGTCGCGCGGTTAGTATAGCCAACCCGAGAAGATATAGCTACGCGAGAAGTCTTTGTCGACGCTGCTCCTAGTTACTTAGAGGGGATTTGGGGGGGTGATGAGGCCGTGCTATAGTCGGCCACCATGAATGAACAGGCATTGCCAGTTGGGCAGTTACCGGGGATCCCAGCGACTGGTGAGTCAATAGTTTCACCAGCATCTCTACTCCCCTACAGCAGCCGATGGTCACATTTCGTGAGTGCGATCTGTGTCGGTATTCTACTTGCCTCCCTTGCGGGGATTCTCTGGCTGTCTCTGACTGTTCCAAAACTTCAGCGTTTTGAGGAGCCGGACCGCGCACTTGATTTGATGGTCAGCCGGATGATGGAAGCACAGGACGGTTTGCGCCGGGCACCGGGCTGGCAACAATGGATGGCGGAATGGACGATGGACAATCAGGCCGGCGCCTCTCGCCAGGCCATCAGGTGGTATCGGGAATTGATCGCGACCACCGATGATCCATTGGCGAAACTCCGATTGGCGATTCTTCTTGGTGAATCGAATCATGACGCCGAGGCGCTGGCTGAAGCTCAGGGATGGCACGATCGCGGAACCTCTGCCGAGCGTTTTCGACAGATGATTCAGGCGGCGTACGGGACGGCGTCGCTCTCACTGGCACAAGAGACGGACCTACAGGCCATGCTGGCGGAGACCTTGCCGAACGGTTGGTTCTACGACCATCTCGCTGCACGGCTGGCGAATCGAGCTGGCGACCATGTGCTCCTAACGACGGTCGAGATGCAGAGTCAGATGAAAGAAAAGCAGGTTCAGCAGTGGATTCGTCCGTTGATGATCGTTGAGCTAGGCTGTCTTGCCCTTGGCTCAGTGATGTTGTTGGGGATTGTTCGGTTCAAAGGCCAGCGGTCGAACGTACTCCAGCTCCATTCGCCGGGCGTGCCTCCGCCCTGGGCTGGCGGGACGGCCGCTGCGGTGATTCTCCGTGGAGGCGCCTTGGGAGCCCTCCTGACCATTGCATTCTTGTCCATACCTCTACTCAACCAGGGATCGTGGCGCGCATTGGCCATTCCCCTAGCAAATCTTCCCCTGTTGGCGATCGCCTATGTTCATTTGCTCAAGCCCGCTGGTCTCGATTTCTGGGAGGGGTTTGGTCTCCGGATCAATCGTCGCGATCTCGGGCGGCTGGTTTGTATCATCTTTGCTGTCATCGCCGCGGCACTCTGGGGTGAATGGGGCATGGGACAGGCCGCTGAGGTTTTTAAGCTCGAA
>JAOUGT010000070.1 GCA_029865485.1 Nitrospira sp. | reverse complement strand
TGGCGCAGGCCTTGCCGGTTCTGTTGGATCGGGCGGCAGGGTACACGAAGCGATTCTTGCGCGAAACCGGCCAATGGAACGACGATATCGAGCATGAAAAGTTTGCGCTGCGGTGGGGATCTGAATACTTGGAACGCTTTCTCGTCTGTGGACGGACAGAAGTTCCCTGCCGACCGTTGTTCCTGTTCGATTCGTTGGTGGCGAAACAGCACAGCAAGCCGGAACCGTTTTGCTATCATCCCGATCTGCTCAAGCCGCTTGGGCGATTTCTTGATGGATTGGTCGCGCGGGCGGTGGTCAGTCGGGACGCCTTGATTGCGTTGTACCACCACTCCTATGGGTGGGGGGCAGGGGATGTCATCACCGTGACCGGGCTCAATGGGCTGGAAAGCCAGCGCATCTATAAGAATTTTCGTCGATGGCGTGAGAGCGGCTGGCAGCGCACAATGGATGAGATGGGCTTGACGAAGACGGAGCTGACCGAGTTGGAGGACCAGCGGCAACGCCATCGGCAGCGGTTCAACAGCGAAGCTGAACGACTGATCCGTGTGGCACAGGGGCATTACCGGAAGAGCGAACCGGATCACTATCCCTGTCTATCACGATCACAATGGGGCGAAATGTTTTCTCAGGGATACGGGTGCGATTACCGGATTTGGCATTTGGCACTCTGCGTAGATTGTATGCAGGCGGCCTGGGGATTGGGATCCGGTGGGTCGTCAGCCGGTGAAAAACCGCGCTTGGAATTGCAGGTGCGACCGTAAAGGGTGAGCATCCTGCCTCACGGTCATCGGGTGCCTGTAGAAATGTTCAAATCGAAAGAGGAGCGAGGGAGGGTATATGGGTCAGGAAGAGGATCTGGAAGTCTATCGGTCGCAACGCCTTGAATCGATGAGCGAGCGGCCGAACTATTCAGCTCGTGGCCTGGTGGATCCTATACAGGTGTATGTCAATGAACGGCGTGTGGGTGAGCTCAAAGGCGCGGAGACCGAGGCAACATTGAGCGTTCACGGTGTCGATCATATTGAAACGGTGCAACTTCGCACCGAAGATGGACAACTGCTGGGGGGGCTGGTTGCTCCCGAATCCGGGTTTCGGACGAACCGGGTGCAGCTGTTAGCCGATACGGTCGAGCTCTGCGTTCAGAATACAATGCAAGGCGGATCGCTCAGTGCTGTGTTTATTCCGGCCCCAAGTTTCTGGAGTCGAACCAGGACCATCCTTGTCGATTTTGCGGACAGATGGATGGTCAGGCGTCCGGAGGCTGCGGTGGCGTATGGGATGCGAACGGTGGCCTTTACGCAGGCCCTCTTGGCGGTTGCCGTCGTCGGGTTGGTGGCTGACCGAGTCATGATTTGGATCACGCCCGAGCACGCCGTGGCGCCGACAGTCCAGGCAGAAGCGCTTCGTACAGCCTCCATCGCCGAAATAGAACAGCTGGCCAAACAACTCGGTGAGTTGAGGTCGATGCAAACGAAGGTCGGAGAAGCGCTCCAGTCTCAAGAAAAGGGGATGACCCTGCTTCACCAAACCATGGCCAGACTCTCCTCTACGCAGGAATCGGTGGCGTCCAGCGTTGTGATGGTGAAAGAGGAGATGGAGAAACGACAGGAAGGCCCTGAGCATGAAGCGGATCGCCCAACCCAGATTCCTCCCGGCAGGGGAGTGGTGGATCAAGAGCAGTTTGAAGTGGCGATCCACGGTCTCGCTGCGGATAACGATCGCTTATCCAAGCAAATAGCCGGGCTTGAGGAGCACAACCGAACGCTGACCGCCAAATTGCAAATGGCGCTCACGCACGTTGCGAAAGCTGTTGAACAGAATTCGGAACGTGTGGTGGCGCGTGAGGCTGAGATGGCGAGAAAGCCTCAACTCTTACCGGTAGCTGATAGCCGGCAGAGCACCCAAGCACAGCCGTTTCTTTTCTGGGTCACCTTCAGCGAAGGAACGAGTCAGGAGAGTATCGATCAGTGGGTGAATGGGATGAAAGGTCATAAGGGAGTCCAAAACGAAGGCTGGCAAGAGGTGCAGATCCTCCCCCCCCCAGTCCCTCCCGATCTCTTCTTGGAGCAAATCAGAGGGGAAAAAATTATTAAAGAGGCCAGGCTGAACCACTAGGCCGATGTCCGTCAGTGGCCGTAAGGTTGAATTCTCATGACAATCGTCTGGTGGTTCAACCATGAGACCGACGGGGAGTCAAGTGATCGTAGAGTGGACATATTGGCGCTGAGCTCATGAACTTTTGTCCGTTGAGTCCGGAAAGATGGGCTGAGTAACATGACATTCATGGGTGACGAAAAGCGGCGGATGTGTTGCGGTTCATGGACACGAATGACAGGTCAATATTCTATTTCGGACAATCAGTTCAATCTCCATTCACCTCACAAGCCGACGGATGACTCAGTCATCCGGTCGATGATCAGTGTAAGAAAGGACAAGATATGAGAATCGCACAGGTAGCGCCGCTGTGGGAAAGCGTTCCGCCCAAGCTGTATGGGGGGACCGAGCGCATTGTGTCGTACATTACCGAGGCATTGGTCGCGATGGGGCATGACGTGACACTGTTCGCCAGCGGCGATTCAGAAACCAGTGCCAAGCTTGAGGCGATATGCCCCCAGGCGCTGAGGTTGAACACCGGAATTTTCAACCGCGATGCCCCACTGATTATGCAGCAGGAGCGAGCGCTTGGCGTGAGCGGCAACTTCGACATCGTGCATTCTCATCTTGACTTTCTTGGGTTTCCCGTTGCGCGCCGCAATGCGGTTCCGATGGTGACTACCTTACATGGTCGGCTGGATCTTCCGGAGCTGGAACCGGTCTTTCGCGAATTCATCGAGATGCCGCTCGTGTCCATTTCCGACTCCCAGCGCCGACCGCTCCCTTGGGCCAATTGGGCTGGCACCATCCATCATGGATTGCCACGCAATCTCTACACGTACCATCAGAAGAGTGACGGGTATCTGGCGTTTCTGGGCCGCATCTCCCCGGAAAAACGTCCTGATCAAGCGATCGAAATCGCCAAGCGGTCCGGTATTCCCTTGAAAATGGCCGCAAAAGTCGATCCCGCAGATCGGGTGTACTTTGAAGCTGCGGTTGAACCGTTGCTCAAGCACCCGTTGATCGAATTCGTCGGGGAGATATCCGATGCGGAAAAGAATGACTTCGTCGGAAACGCCATGGCACTGGTTTGTCCCTATGATTGGCCGGAACCGTTCGGCTTGGTTTTGATTGAAGCGCTTGCCTGTGGAACGCCGGTGTTGGCCTATCGACGGGGATCCATCCCGGAAATCATCAATCATGGAGTGACCGGGTACGTGTGTGAAACCGTGGATGAAATGGTCCAGGCGGTGGGACAGGTACCTCTCATTGAGCGCCGACGCTGTCGGGCGTCGTTCGACGAACGGTTTACGGCGGACCGGATGGCTCGAGACTATGTCGCGTTGTATGAACGGATTCTTGAAGGCGTGGCCATGCAAACTGCGGAGCATAAAGTGAACGGAGGGAGCCGACATGTCTGATGCAGCCGTTGACTCTCGGGAGACCCAGCCTACGTCTCGCCTTGGGCATGGGTGGGAGTTACTGAAGACGAGAAATTTTGGATTTCTGTTTGCTGGTCAGACGATCTCTCAGATCGGCGACAGTCTCAACAAGGTGGCGCTGCTCTGGTTTGTCTACGACATGACTGGGTCGGCGCTCAAGATGACGGTGGTGGGATTGCTACAGACACTTCCGCCCTTGCTGTTTGGGCCACTGATCGGCGTCTATTTAGATCGCGTCCAAAAGAAACCGGTCATGATTGGCGTGGATCTGCTTCGTACCTTGATGGTGCTCCTGATTCCACTGCTCTATGCGATGGGGGAATTAACTCTGGATCGGCTTTATGTGTTGGTATTTGCCACCGCCATCTTTTCAACGATCTTTGGGCCGGCTTTGACCTCCGCTGTTCCACTGATCGTGGCAAAGGACCGATTGGTGGCAGCCAACGCCCTCATGCAAACGACGACGAATGTGGGCTTGCTCGTTGGTCCGGCCGTGAGCGGCCTTGGGATTGCCCTGATTGGGGCGCAAAACGTGTTGTATGTCGATGCCGCAACGTTTTTTTTCTCGGCGCTGTGCTTGTTCCCCATTCAGGTGCATGAAACGCTTACTCATGGCCGCGTAGCCGGCAATGCCTTGACCAGCGGTATTACCAGCGACTTAATGGCCGGCTTTCGGTTTGTATTCGTTGAGCAAAAGACGGTCTTGATGCTGATGTTGACGGCGACGCTGTACAGCGTGGGGATCAGTGCCTTCATTTTTCTGCTGCCGGTTTTTGCAAAAGAGGTCTTGGGTGTGGGGCCAGTCCAACTCGGTTGGTTGTGGTCGGCTCTCGGGGTTGGAATGTTGCTGGCGTCTCTCGGGTTGACGTCGGTGACGCAAGGGGATGTCTCGTGGCGCCTTCGGTTTATGTCGGGAGCGCTCGCGATCGGTGGGCTTGCTGTTGCGGCGCTGGGGTTCCTTGATGCTCCGGTCGCGGCCGGAGCGTTGATCGCAGTGATCGGAGGCAGCACGGCCATGTTTACCCCGTTGGTGTGGACCATGCTTCAGGAGTTGACGCCAACGCATCTCCTCGGTCGGGTCTTTACGAGCTTTGCCACGGGAGGGATGGCCGCATCGATGGCCGGAATGGCTGGTTTTGGATGGGCGGCTGATGCGATTGGTCCGGCGACGTGCCTCGGAGGTATCAGCCTTATCTTGCTCATGACTGCTGCAAGCGCGTGGTTGTTCAGTTTCTACAAGTCGCACGCGCAGACTCTGGTCGTTCCCTCGCGCGGCTCCTTTGCCGCGTAGTAGATTGCGCGCTCCCGTCACCCCGCTGCGAACACTCGCCATGATCGCCATCTGATCTTTCAGAAGCCCCCCTGAGATTCAGGGGGGCTCTGAGCTCCGCGTAGATGACAGAAGACGGAGAGCGCGTTACAATGCCCCGCGACACTCCACAAATACACTCACGGGAATGAGCCCAGGAGGAGGGCTTGCGTTATGGCCATGAGATTTCGATGGTTGATCGTTCTTGGTCTGTTCCTTATCTGGCCGATAGGGGCACGCTCGCAAGCGTCGGACGCGCATGACAAGGACGGCCTGTCGGAAAAACCGGCCTCCGGCTCGTCCCAACCACCAGCGGTCCCAGCAGCGAAGGGTGAGGCGGCGACCGAGCACAAAGAGGTTGTGCCGGAAAGGCCGGTATTACGACAGCAACCGGCACCGGCTTCTTCCGACGTCCAACCCACGCCGCACAAGTCGCCGGCGGAGTCCAAGCCGACATCCCTTCCCACCACACCAACCAAGGCTGAATCATCACCGGATCGGAAGGAAAGCACGCTGGAAAAGATTCCTGCACGCCCCTCCTCCTCAACCGGAACAGACGGCCATGGCACTGCTCCAAAGCCGTCAGGAGAGACCAAGCCGCAAGGACAACCTGTGCCGGCAATCAAGGCTGACCTCCAACCTCCCGCTGACATCGAACTCAAAGAAAAGGAGACGGGTGCAAAAAAACCGGTAGGGTCGCTGATCCTCTCCGTGAAGCTTGCTCTCATGGGGGATTTACGGCTGTTCCGGTATGAGATCGAGGTTGAGGATGACAAACAGGCGGTGACACTGACCGGACGGGTCTCGAATGAAGAAGATAAGGCGGCGGCCGCGGAAGTTGCGCAGTCGGTGAGCGGGGTGAAAACCCTCACCAACAAGCTCATCGTGGAAAAAGATCTGGCGAAAACTTTACTGAAGAAACAGGATGAAATCCTGACGCTCCTCATCAAGGAACGGTTCGCAAAAAGTGCGACGTTGAAATCGGCCAACTTCGATGTGAAGACAGAAGAAGGCATCGTTCAGCTCAATGGGACAGTTCGCTTTCAGGTCATTGCCCTCGAAGCTGCTGAGGCGGCTCGGCAGGTGCCGGGTGTTCGAGCCGTCAATACCGACAAAATTCGCCTCGAGGGTGAGAGCTGATGCAGGGTTCCTCCGGCCCCGTGGCTGATGCTCCCGCTGTACTAGAGCACGCACAGCACAGCTCGGTCGACACCCGCCCCCTCCTTCTGACGTGGGACTTCGGACTGGTTTGGTGGGGACAGCTCATTTCACAAATCGGTGACGGAGTCTGCCGACTGGCACTCTTGTGGTTCGTCTATGCCGTCACCGGATCGCCGCTCAAGACGTCCATCATCGGACTGTTGCAGACGATTCCCCCGATCATCCTCGGACCGATCATCGGTGTGTACGTCGACCGACTCCCAAAGAAAGTCCTGCTGATCACGAGCGATATTCTCCGTGCGCTGTTAATCGGATTGATCCCCTGCCTCATCCCTGTGGAATCCTTTACGGTCTCGGTGTTGTATGTCCTGGTGTTTCTCCATGCTGTGTCCACGGCGGTCTTCGGTCCGGCCCTGACGGCTGCCGTACCGACATTTGTCCCCAAAACGCAGTTCACCGCTGCCAATGCGCTGCTGCAGGGGACGACAAGCCTGGGGATTGTCTTTGGGCCGGCGATCAGCGGTATCGGCATCGCGGCGTATGGATCACAAGAGGTGCTCTGTATCAATGCCGCAACCTACCTGATTTCAGCCGCATGCCTCGCACTGGTCCGTTTCAAACACACGGCGGTGACCAGTTCTTCCGCGGGGCCGCGATCGACTCTGGTGCAAGATCTGATCGAAGGGTTTCGCTATGGCGTCGTCACCAAACCGGCATTGTTGCTCTTGACCGGGACCGCTGCCCTGTATACGTTCGGCACCAGCGCGCTGACCGCACTCTTTCCGGTCTTCGCCAGAAAGATGCTTGGGCTGGGGCCGGTCGAGGTCGGGTACTTATGGTCAGCGCTGGGCATGGGGCTGCTTGTGACATCGATCGCACTGTTGTGGGTAACTGACTGGATGGTCAAGGATCGTATGCGACTGATTATGGCTTCGAGTGTGTTGAGCGGTCTCGCTCTGAGCGGTTTGACCTGGACCCTGGATCCATATGTCGCCGGCATTCTGATGGGGCTGATCGGATGTGGGATGGGAGCCTTTACGCCGATTGCCTGGGGGATTATTCAGGAGATGGCACCGAGTCACATGATCGGGCGAGTCTTAGGACTCTACGGGACGGGTGCCATGACCGCCGCGATCGGCGGAATCTCTGCGTTTGGATGGATCACAGAGCAGCAGGGCCCCGAAACCGGAATTCTGGGGATTGGTCTGGTCCTGATGATCACGGCGTTAGTCGCCACGCGGATGAGTCGAGCGAGTATCGAGTATGAAGGGAACCGTTCATGAACGATATCATCAGATGGAATGAACAATATTATATCCTTGCGTCATCGTCGCTGGCTGTTGGCCGAACCGAGGTTCTGAAACATGGAGAGACTTTCGCCGTGTTCGATCGGTACGGTGATATTCACCACGCACTCTCCGGTCCGCAAGGCCTCTACCATGAGGGGACGCGTTTCTTGTCCAGATTCGAATTGTCTCTTCAGGCGCAACGTCCCATGCTCCTCAGTGCGACCGTGAAAGAAGATAATGCCCTCTTCACCGTCGATCTGACCAACCCGGACCTGATTGTGAATGGACAACGGCGCGTGACGCGCGGCATGCTTCATGTCTGCCGAACACGGTTTCTCTGGCAAGGGACCTGTTATGAGCGTATCCGTGTCCATAACTACGGGGCCACGAAGTTCCCCCTCTTGCTGACCCTCACATTGGAGGCGGATTTCACCGATCTTTTCGAGGCGAGAGGCCGGCAGCGGGAACGTCGTGGATCGCGGCTCAAGACCATTCGCTCAAAAACTGGACCGGTGTTTGGGTACAAGGGACTCGATGGGACTATCCGTCGTACTTCTGTCCGGTGTTCTCCAGCCCCGAAACAGGTCACGGACGAAGGCTTTGTGATTGAATCGCATATTCCTCCGCATGCGGATGCGACGTGGGAGATCGCCATTGCTTGTGAAATCCAACCACAACGGCACCACGTCGCGCTCGCCTATGACCGGGCGTATGGAGACGCGAATCGGGCGTTACAACGCGACAAGACCGGTGACGCCCATGTCTACACGGCGAATGAGCAATTCAATCACTGGTTGAACCGCTCGCTCTCTGATCTTCACATGTTGATTTCAGAGACTCCGCAAGGCCTCTATCCCTATGCTGGCGTCCCCTGGTTCAGCGTGCCGTTCGGTCGGGATGGCATCATCACCGCGCTGCAGATGCTGTGGATGAACCCACTGTTTGCTCGAGGGGTACTCGGGTTTCTCGCTGCGACGCAGGCGACGGAAATTCGACCTGAGCAGGATGCGGAACCGGGAAAGATTTTGCATGAGACGCGCCAAGGAGAGATGGCGGCGTTGGGCGAGATTCCCTTCGGGAAATACTATGGCAGCGTCGACTCAACGCCGCTCTTCATTGTCCTGGCCGGTGCCTACTATGAACGCACCGGCGATCGCGCCTATCTCCGCATGCTCTGGCCACATATTCAGTCGGCACTGCAGTGGATCGATCAGTACGGCGATCCTGCTGGCGTAGGATTTACGACATATGCTCGGCAGTCTGACCATGGGCTTGTCCACCAGGGATGGAAAGATTCCCATGATTCCGTCTTTCATGCCGATGGAACGACCGCGAAGGGACCGATTGCGCTATGTGAGGTCCAGGCCTATGTGTATCGGGCGAAACAAGCGGCGGCAGCGATCGCGAGAATGTTGGGAGATAGCGATCGCGCTGATCGGTTGTTGAAGGAAGCCGACTCATTGCGTGATCGGTTTGAGCGTGCCTTCTGGTGTGAAAAGCTTGGCACCTACGCCTTGGCCTTGGATGGACGGGGGCGACCCTGTCGTGTGCGTACCTCGAATGCCGGCCATTGCCTCTATGGCGGCATTGCCGGGCAGGAACGCGGGGCGCGCACTGCCCGCAACCTTTTGCGTGAACATATGTTCAGTGGCTGGGGGGTCCGAACCCTTGCTACTTCGGAGAGACGCTACAATCCCATGTCCTATCACAACGGGTCGGTATGGCCGCATGACAATGCGATCATTGCAGCAGGCATGGCGGCCTATGGATATAAAGAAGGGGCGATGAAGATCCTCACCGGACTCTTCGACGCCAGTCTGTTTCTCGACCTCCATCGGATGCCCGAGTTGTTTTGCGGATTCTCGCGGCGTCCAGGAGAAAGTCCCACACGCTATCCCACCGCTTGTTCCCCACAGGCGTGGGCCGCCGGGGCCGGCTTTCAGGCCTTGCAGGCTTGTCTAGGGCTAGAAATTGATGGGACTCGACGTCTCGTGCGGTTTGTGCGTCCGGTCCTACCGCCGTTTCTCGAACGGGTGGAACTGCGGAACCTCACGATAGGAGCGGCCAGCCTTGACCTTGTGCTTGATCGCCATGAGAACAAAGTGGCCCTAACGGTTGCACGTCGAACCGGTGAGGTCGAGGTCGTCCTCATTGTCTAACTCAGCTGATATCCATAGTTCGACACCGCGTCACTCATATCTCAATGCTTCAATTGGGTTCAGCTTCGATGCCTTATTGGCCGGATACAGGCCGAAGAACAATCCGACGACGAGAGAGAAAAGAAACGCGGCAAGCACAGCGTGGGTATTAATGATGGTCGGCCACCCGATCATGGTGGTGAGCAGCCGGGCGATGCCGATTCCCGTACCGACACCAAGCACTCCGCCGATCGCGGTCATAATGATCGCTTCGATGAGAAACTGGAGCAAGATATGCGCGCGCTTTGCTCCCACCGCCATCCGCAATCCGATTTCTCTGGTTCGTTCCGTGACGGAGACGAGGAGGATATTCATGATGCCGATGCCACCTACGATCAGCGAGATAGAGGCGATGCTCATCAGCATGAACATCATGGTCCGGCTCGTGCCGGCGATGGTCTTCGCGATGTCTTCCATGGTTCGGATTGTGAAGTCGTCTTCTTCGGATTGATGCAACCGATGCCTCATCCGCAACAACTCCTTGATGTCTTCAGCAACGGCGGGGACGTCGTGTCTGGTTTCGGTTGCTACCAGAATGATTCCAACGGTTCCCAGAAATTTCGTCCCAAAGACTTTGCGCTCTGCAGTTGAAAATGGGAGCACGACGAAGTCATCCTGATCCTGCCCTGTGACAGATTGCCCCTTCGATGCAAGGACACCAATGACCCGGAGCGGGACATTCCTGATACGGATCTCACTTCCCACGACTTCTTCTCCCGGCTCAAACAGATTCTGAACGGCGGTCTTTCCCAAGACTGCGACTTTGGCTGCTGAGTCGAGGTCCGATTGCGTGAAGAAATTGCCCTGGGCGATGGGCCAATTCCGAACCTCGGGAAAGACAGGGGTCGTCCCGAAGACGACCGTACTCCAGTTCTTGTTTTCCCGGATGGCTTGAAGGATCGATCGCGTCCCGTACATCGCCGTCATGACACCGGCAACCCTTTTCTCGATGTCTTCGGCATCGTCGACCGTCAGCGTCGAAATTGAGCCGAGTCCCCCACGGACGCCCCCGACCGTAGTGGCACCCGGGACGACAATCAGCACATTGGTTCCGAGGCTCGAGATTTCAGCCTGTACAGAGGCCGTGGCGCCCTGGCCAAGACTGACCATGGCGACAACTGCCGCGATCCCAATGATGATGCCCAGCATCGTCAAGCCGGCCCTCAACGGGTTGCGTCTGAGAATACGGAAAGCCGATAGAAGGGTCAGCCAAAAGAAGGACATGGTTGTGTCTATATGGTTGTCTTGTCGATCTTGTCTATCTGGTCTTCGGATTAAACGCACGAGACAAACCGGACAGACCAAATAGACCAAACAGACCGGACCGCCTGGTCATCTCAAGCCTCGACCTGGTTCGAAACCTGGAGGCAGTTGTTTCTTGGACTGTTCTTCATCTGACTCAATCCCCAGAATGATAGGATCTCCTTCGTGCAAGGTATCAGACACGATTTCCGTAAAGAGAGAATCGGAGATGCCCGTCGATACGTCCACTTGGCGAGGCTGGTGATCGGGATCCAACACCCAGACACGCGTTACTTTCTTGTCGATGGGTACGTTGGGCATCCTGAATCGCAGAGCGCTGTTGGGGACACGCAGAGGATTCTCTTTCCGTGCTGTCACGATTGTGACGTTTGCCGTCATGCCTGGTTTCAACTTCAACTCCGGATTGCTCACGGTAATGACCACGTCATAGGTGACGACGTTCTGAATATTGATCGGTGCGTTGCGCACTTGCGTCACGACGCCGTCGAAGAATTGTTTGGGATAGGCATCCACACGGAAGTTGGCTTCCGTCCCTTCTTTGACTCCGCCGATGTCGGATTCACTGACATTTGCATTGACCTGCATCTGCGTCAGGTCTTGGGCGATCACGAACAGGATGGGTGTCTGGAAGGCCGCAGCTAAGGTTTGGCCGACATCTACGTTTCGAGAGACCACGATGCCGTTCACCGGCGAGTAGATCGTGGTATAGCCGAGATCTAATTCCGCTGAAGCGAGCGCCGCCTGGGCTTGATCCAGTTGTGCCTGCAGAACCTCCACATTGGCTGTGGCATCCCGGTAGTTTGTCTCGGCGAGGTCCACGTCTGCCTGTGAGACGAACGCCTGCGGTCGCAGCGCCGCCATGCGATCGAACTCTCGCTTGCGTTGTGTCGCCAATACCTTGGCCTTTGCGAGATTTCCCCTGGCGCTTTTGACGGCAGCACGTGCTTGGCTCAAACGGGCCTTGAACGGCTTTTGGTCGATCTGTGCCAAGACCTGTCCCTTCATGACCTTGGAGTTGAAATCGGCAAACAGTTGGGCAACTTTCCCGGAGACCTGGCTACCGACTTGCACCGAGACGACCGGATTGATCGTGCCGGTTGCGGTCACGATCGCTGTGATCGGTCCACGATCGACCACGGCTGTCTTGTAGTGAATAGGAGGGGCGCCGGAGGTCCACCAGTACCACATGCCCCATCCGCCAACGGCTATGACTATCACGATGCTGATCAGCCAGGGGAGACGGGAGCGACTTGGTTGGCCGGGAAGCGGGACAATTGTAGCCATCGATTTCAGAGCAACGGACGGGTCGGAATGTTGCCACTCTGGTGTCGAGGCCTGGTGATGAGAAATGATTTCATCCACAGGCACATGGCGAGTGGGTTTTTGTGGATCAGTGGTCATGATGGGCTCACGATCTGAGTCGCTCTGGAATTTGGACTGCGATGATGCCGGTTTATGAGAAACTTCCGGCCTTCTTCAGCCAGCAAGAGTGTCAGAGCTCCGAGTACCAAAGGTCCGAAGAACCAGAGAGGCAAGGGACTGGTTCCGAAGATCTCGTTTCCAATCGGTGTATAGGTGATGAGCGCAAGGATGGTCAGCTCCATGACGATGCCCCATAGGATGAGTGGGTTGCTGAACCAGCCGAGTCGGGTTGCCGAGAGATGATCGGAGCGGCAGGCAAACACGTTTGCCACCTGGGCGACGACGATGGCGGCGAAGGTGGCGGTGGTCGCCTGTTTGTAGAGCGGGTCGGACCACTCGAGCGGCATGCCCCAGGTCCACCCCTGTATCAGGAGCAATAAAAAGAATGAACCCATGGCGACCACTGCTTCAATCAGGCCCAAAAAGACATAGGCGCGCAGGAGGAGCGAAAGATTCATCAACCGTTCTGCGCGCGGGCGCGGCGGTCTTGCCATCATGTCGGCGTCTGGACTTTCGGCACCCAGCGCCAAGGCTGGAACCATGTCTGTCCCTAGATCCACTGCCAGGATTTGTGGGACCGTGAGGGCGAGTGGAATCCCGAACAAGCCGTAAGCCAGATAAGGCATGATTTCAGGCACATTGCTTGCCAGCACGTACGTGGAAAATTTTCGGATGTTGGCGTAGACGGCACGACCTTCTTCAATGGCGTTGACGATGGTGGCAAAGTTGTCGTCGAGCAAAATCATGTCAGCCGTTTCTTTCGCCACGTCGCTTCCGGCGATACCCATCGCAATACCGATATCGGCTTTCTTGATGGCCGGGGCGTCGTTGACACCGTCACCGGTGACTGCGACCACCTCGCCCATCCCTTTGAGTGTGGATACGATCCGCATCTTGTGCCGAGGTGCCATACGCGCAAAGACCGGCTCGGGCTCGCCGGGATTGGTGGGTGTGAGGAGCCGGCGTAGCGCGTCGTCGCTCATCGTTTCGACCTGGTGTCCTTCGATGACGGGACAGTATCCGTCCGGCTCGGCGGGGGTCTCTTTCGGCGCCAGCTCGATCTGGCGGGCGATGGCCAGAGCCGTGAGGGGATGGTCGCCGGTGATCATGATGGCGCGGACGCCGGCTTGGCGGCAGCGAGCAATGGCTTCTGGCACTTCGTGGCGCGGCGGGTCCATCATGGCGACCAAGCCGAGGAAGGTCAGATTCTGTTCCACCTGCTCAATGTCCAGCTTCTCGATACCTTGCTCAATGTCACGCACGGCCACAGCCAGGACTCGATAGGCTTGGTGCGCAAAGGTACGGCTTTGTGCCATGATCCGCTGGCCATCTTCCTGACTCATCGGTGAGCGAACACCCTGGTGGCGAATCTGATTGCAGAGGGGCATCAGCGATTCGGGCGCTCCCTTCACGAAAGCCACGAGTTGGCCTTCACGCCAATGGAGGGTGGTCATGCGTTTCCGGTCCGCGTCGAACGGGAGCTCGCCCATCCGGGGCAACGGGTCATGGTGGAGAAGTCCGTGGCCCAGTGCAAATTCGACTAGGGCTACTTCGGTCGGATCTCCTGTCACGATGGGACGGCCGCCGGTTTTTCGCACGCGCTTGGCATTGTGGCAATGGATGATCGCGTCGAAAAGCGGCGCATACTCCTGGGCCTCGATTGCGCTGGTCACGCGTCCGGCGATCACTAAACAGCTTTCTTGTACCTCGACTTCAAGATGGTCCATGTAGAAACGAGCCACGCGCATCCGATTCTCGGTCAGTGTCCCCGTCTTATCCGTGCAAATCACGGTGGTGCAGCCCAAGGTTTCCACGGATGTCAGCTGCTTAATGAGCGCGTGGCGTTTGGCCATGCGCTGGCTGCCCAGGGCCAAGGCCAGCGTCACCGTGGGGAGCAGTCCTTCCGGCACGTTTGCCACGATGATGCCGATTCCAAAGATGGCGCTGATCCAGAAACCCAAGCCCATGGAGATGCCGATGGCAAAAAAGGTTCCACCCATCGCGAGCGACAGTAGCGCAACCACGTGGGTGACCTTCACAATTTCTTTCTGAAGAGGGCTAAGGCCTGTCTCCACTCCCGTGGAGAGGCGGGCGATCTTGCCGAATTCCGTCTGCATGCCCGTGGCGAACACCACCGCGCGACCTCTGCCGGAGAGCACGGGGGTGCCGGCAAAGACGAGATTGGGAATGTCCAGGAGATGTCCATCGGCCACCGGCTCCGCTGTTCGCCGCTTCGGTCGGGATTCGCCCGTGAGAGAGGACACAT
>JAOUGT010000069.1 GCA_029865485.1 Nitrospira sp. | reverse complement strand
AACTAGAGCCAGCATGCGTAATTGTGCTAGCAGATAGAGCCGAATGTCGTACTGTCCCTACATTCATATAGTTGGATGTCTCTCACTGAATGGTGGCTTGATATATGCCCTGTTCTTATCTTGAGTAAGGTCTTTCAGACCCACATGGTCGTTGTGCCGGTCGCTCCGTCGGAAAATTATTCGTGGACGGGAAACGAATGCTTTCATTGCCCAGAGACCAAACGATTCGAAGTTCATTTTCCCAAGACAATGGGATAGAGGATTGAAACTTCCGTTCAACGAAGCGGTAGCACAGTTACAAGATGCCTCTAGCTATACGAAATTCTCCGACTGAATGGAGCACAATACTGGAGGCCCGTTGTCGTTTTCTATGAGAGTCATACCTGAAAGATTCTCTTTAGAATCCACAGGCCTGTTCAAAAGCATGTCATTCTCTGTCGTTCAACCGAGTGCATTCCACGGTGAAGGAGCCTGTCATACACGTAGCGGCACAATATCGTACGAGTCACAGGTTGCACGTATCCGATAGTATCCCGGCAAATTCTGGAAGAGAGGAGTAGACGGTGGACGACATGGTTGGAGCGAGTCCCGCCATTTGCGGAGTGTTCGAGAAGATTGCCAAAGTTGCTGCGACTGAGATGCCGGTGCTGTTGACTGGCGAAACCGGTACTGGAAAGGAACTCACCGCACAGGCTATCCATGCACGGAGTGTTCGCAAACTAGGACCATTCGTGCCGATTAATTGCGCCGCCATTCCCGAAACCTTGCTCGAGTCGGAACTCTTTGGACATGAACGAGGAGCCTTTACCGGAGCTATCCACCCCCAAAAAGGCAAGCTCGAAGCCGCGGACGGCGGAACCTTATTTCTTGACGAGGTTGGCGATCTCCTTCACTCCTCACAGGTCAAACTGCTCAGGTTTCTCCAGGAAGGAACCTTCGAACGAGTCGGAGGACAAGAGACCCTTCATGTCGACACGCGAGTGATTGCGGCCACCAATGTCGATCTCAAAGCTGCCATGGACCAAAATCGATTTAGGGAGGACCTCTACTATCGATTGGGAGTCTTGCATATTCATCTTCCGCCGCTTCGAGATCGCGGAGAAGATGCGTTGCTGATGGCGATGGTGTTTCTTCAGCAAGCAGCCACGACGACGCATAAGACAATACGTGGCTTTTCGGTTCAGGCTATTGATGCACTCCGCAGGCACTCGTGGCCGGGAAATGTGCGAGAATTAAAGAATCGCGTCCGACGCGCTGTCGTCATGAGTGAAGAGGAGGAGATCACACGTCAAGACCTTGACCTGAGTGGTGAAGACCTTCCTGCCACGGACTCATTGGATTCCCTGCGAGCGGCCCACCAGCGAATTGAAACCGAGTTACTCATTAGGGCACTCACGCTCCATCGTGGGAACATGAGTCGGGTTGCACGCGATCTCCAGGTGAGCCGATCGACGCTTTACCGCAAACTGAAACAATATGGGCTGGAAACGATTACCACCACACTCATGCATCCCACGGTAACGACACGATCGACGCGTAAGCAGACTGACAATCAAGTTCTGACAAAGCAAGTTCCGTGATGACGACAGGATCCGCGGTCGGAGCATCACTCGAGCCAGTTTCTCAAGTTCCTTCGTAGCCGATCCCATAAACGGCTGCCCTGATTGTGCGGGCTCTTTTGCTCCCCCTCTTCAATTCATCCTGTCATGTGGAGAAGATACTTCCTCAGGTTTTCACGGCGCAAAGTGATCATGGCATGGCATAACAAAAGTGTTTCATAGTGAAACACTTTTGTTATTAAATCTGTACACGATATGTAGGTGACTTGAATTGTATTCTGTCATCAACTGCAACTGACTCCTGCTATATCTAGACATCCTGGAGAATTCTTTTCCATGAGCAGGCACGAAAGACTCTCTCACGATAGAACACTTAGCATGAGTGGAACCGTAGACTAAATCGGAACAACTAATCCTGGCACATACTCAAACTCAAATACAATTGCAGTGTGATTCAGTTTCTCGTAAGCACAGTTCTATGCGAGCGATGTCCCGATGTGCCATCTCAAATAAGGGGTATGTCTCAAAATACTACACTGTGTGTGAAATCAGTCACTCATCACAGGTTGAATGATAAATATATTTAACAACTATTAGGAAACTTAAGTATTTTGAGCGTGGTACTTGATTTGCTTAACGACACAGGGTCGGCTCAGGAATGACAGTGAGGTAGCTGTTTGTGGATTCAGGGGATAACTCAATATTCATAGAGTGCTAGCAGGTATTTTTATGGCTCATCTCGTGTTGTTGTCCACCATGCAAGAAGATCAGGGAGCAGCCAGTCCGTCAGTGAGTGTCGCTCACGCCAAATCCGTACAGAGGTCGCCAAAATATTCTGAAGATGGTTTGGCCCCTGGATGGTGGTGCCAGAACTTTCATCCTCTCTGGAATCCCTTAGTGCACTGGATCCGGCGTCAGCGGCACATGACCTTGTCGGAGTTTCAGCTGATGACTTCTCGCATACCTGAGTTGCCCGCTATTGAAAAGTCCATCATTATCTCCGCCTTTATTGCCTATAAGAACATGCAGCCTTGAACGGCACCCGCGCACCGCTCATTTCACGCAGTCCTCCCTTTCAGCCTCCTCAAGCATTTGCACTGGCAAGGAGAACGCCCCGAGGGATCAACCAGCTTGTCAATGAGTCTGACGTTGATTCTCTGGCGAAAAGGCGGTGGCCGCACAGCCTATGGGCATCGGTCGTAGGTCGATGGATTCGTCGGGAGGGAAACCTACACCACAGCTCGCTCGCACTCGCGTAGTTTGCGGGCGTTCAAGAAGTCGACCAGCGAAACTCGTAGGATACGACCAAGACGCAGCCGTGTGGGCAGTGACAACTCCATAAACTCCAACCCACACCCAAAGCCCTGCGCCCAGATAACTCGACCGATCTCAATCGGTAGTGCACGAACCTGATCAGGCAAGAGCAGGCTCACGCGCACGATACTGCCCAATACGAGTTCACGGTCGGACACAATCGAACAACCCTGCAGGGAGAGATTACGAAGTACCCCTTCGCACACATAAGACTCGCCTCCGAGAATGAGCGGTGAGTCGAAGGAAAACCGCACGTAGGTTCGAGTATGAGGAAAGTTGGCCATGTGATGGGGGCGATTCTACCCAACAATGGGTGACTCTCATATCCCTCATTGGATGGGTTGGAGTGAGAAGCCGGCGGAAGGGGCAAGCGGCGTTCAATCAACACAGGTTCTCAAATCATGACAAACCTAGTCATTTCTCAAAGGATCTAATCTGCGCAGACGGCTGATACCCTATCATGATCGGATAGGTCTGGACCTGGAATCATCAGCAATCCAGCCATATTTATCCCCGGCGTGATGTGCGAGGGGAATGGGCAAGGAGGTAGGGGGGATGCGAGCTACTCGCCTTTAGCGTATCCGGACGGCCGTCCCTGAAGCCCCACAGAAATACTGAGCAATTCCGCCTCCCGAGGTAGTGACTGTCTCTTTTTCAGGAGGAATGGGGGCACCGAGCGTAAGGACAGAACCTTGTGCATCAATCTGTCCGATCATTCTGGCGCCAGTGAGAGTATAGGAGTGATCAGTTGCGGTGAATGTTCCTTCCTGAACCAAACTCCCATCAGGTTTTAGGAAATAGGCCAGTTCCGCCGTTTCCTCAAATGACGAGGCGGTGGAACTGGGAAGGACTAGTGTCCCTCGTTGAGTCAGCCTAGCGGACCCATTTCCCTCATAGACGATGGTTCCATTGAAGTAGAGATGTGTTGTCGAACCGATCACGACGTCAGTACAGGTCTTGACCGTACTGAACCGAAACGTGCCTTTGAGGGAAGAGCTGGACTCACCTCGAACGTCCTGGGCCTGTGCCGTTCCGGTTAACAGCAGGATGAGTCCGATCGCCATTGCCACTACGCAGCTAGTGACTCTCCATATCATAAATACTCCTTCTTGCGAGAATCGCTGGAGACACAGAACGAATCATTGTGCACCCAAACGAACCAGTGTGCATGAGAGGTTTGACGGATGACGGTGAGATGGAATAATCCTGAGGTATCACACCTTGAGGTGCTTCCACGGTACAGATGGCGAACAGAGAGTAATTCATGAGGGCCACTTCCACTCGAGCGGAGGCAGGTGCGCGTTTCACGTCCTAGCCACAGGAGTCCTCTCTTACATGCTGGGCATCGACGAAAGCAACACAATTACATGCAATTGGCCTAGTGCTTTGGTATGGGGCAGATGTCATCGAGGACAAGTTGTCTCGGCATGTCTTAGGGTTGATGGGAGAAGGGGATATCACCGAGGCGAGCTGTATAGGGGGGGGGCGACGCAACAGTCGATACCAGCTGATGACTGCTACGTGGAAAACTGTGCTCGCTCCTATCCCGGCTTAATACTGGCGCGTTGCGGGAAGGGGGACTTGTCCAGTTGTACAGGCCAGTGATGAGGGAATCTCTAACTGCCCAGACGGACGGAATCCCCAGGCAGTCGCAAGAGCTTGGCAGGTTAAATGCTCAACGATCTCATGAGTGCGTTCAACGCACTGCGGGTAATGGGCGCTGCCACGGAAGACCATCTCCCGGCTTCTTTGTAATAGACCACGAGCGGTGATGCTGAGATTGAACCGTGCGCCGCAATGAGGCTCGATCAGCGCTCCCGTCTTCAGCTCTTCCTGTTCAAGAAGGAGCACGAATTCAGTCCCAAGCTCGGCCGCGAGCCGGAATGCTTCCCCATGATCAAGTTCAGCGTGGATCTTCTGTGGAAGAGCCAGAATAGGGGAGTAGTGGTGGGACCGAAGCCATTTTTCAGCGACCTTGCTCAAGGAAGAATTTCCCCAGATGAGAATGCGCTGTTTTTCAGTAGGCAAGTCTGAGTGAAACCCATTGGTGATTGGGAAGTGAATACCAGCAGGCGGACGCTTGGACGTACATCCATTCAGCAGGAGTATGATGGCAAGCAGGTAAGCGAACGAGAGAGCCTTGGGGATGGAGTTATGTCGTTCCACAAGAAAGAATTATAACAAACACGCGTGGGATGAAGGGGGCGTCCGGCTCATCTCAGTGGGGACTATGACATCTTGTCAGAGGTCTGGACGAACTGGTGGCGGTCTCTCAGCTTCTGATCGACCAGCCCTGGATGAAGCTGCCCGGGTTTTTCCGTCATATGCTTCCACAAGCCGATGCACACAGGCATTCTTCGCGTGTCACGCCGTAGACGTGGCAGTTCTGATGGATCCTCTGTCTTACGAAGACATGTGCATTGCCTTATTGACTTGCCCAGGGTTGGATAGGCACCGTCGAGATGGCATTCTGTGGCGACCCCTCGATCACGCGATCACTGTACGCGAGATAGACATAGGTCTGTCGTTTCTTATCAAAAAATCGGACGACTTGGAGCTTCTTGAAAACCAGGGACCGATTCTCACTGAAGACCCGCTCGCCTTCTTTCAGCTCACCCGTCGTGCGGATAGGACCGACTTGACGACACGAAAGCGCAGCGTCTGAGGTTTCCTCCGCTAAGCCTACCATGCCTTTCAAGCCACCTTTTTTGGATCGGCTTAGATAACAGGTGATGCCTTCAATCTTGGGGTCGTCGAACGCTTCAATTACAATTTTGTGATCGGGCCCTAGCATTTTGAATTTGGTATCGACACTACCAACTTCCTCTGCATGACTGACCGACACGGCCATGGCACAACCGAGCAACGTGCTTAGGAATATGTTTGTTTTCATCTACCGACTCTCCTGTCATTGTTGGGCCTTATCTGCATGTCACATATAACTCGTGGTAGGCGCGAACGCAAGAGCGGCTGTCTTCGGCTCGCTCCGATGAGCACAGGGCATATAATTTAATTGTACTTCTATCGGCAAATGCAGGGCAGGTACCGCATGCAGAGCCTAGATACCTTCAGTGCGGCATATGAGCCATGCATGCGTGTGGATAGGCGACGCAGGCCCTCACCGTTCCTACTCGCAGTCTTTGAAGTGGGTTTGCTGACAATGCTGCACCAACTCGTTCGCCTGCTCGATCTGCGCAGGTCTCAGCTGTGAGGTGAGATAGTCTCGACGATTCATGGCTGTTTTCTGCTCAGTGCCACTCAGCATGGTCGAAGCAATGGTGTACCACATCAGCGCACGAACGACGTCTTTCCTGACGCCGCGGCCTCGCTCATAGATCAGCCCGAGGTTGTTCTGCGGACCGGCGTAGCCCTGCGCGGCGGCCTTACGAAACCACAGCAGTGCCATAGAGTGGTCCTGCCGGACACCTCGCCCCTTTTCATGCATCAGGCCAAGGTAGAACTGGGCTGATGCCACTCCTTGCTCAGCGAGAGGACTGAAGAGCCTGGCCGCTTGCGTATAGTCTCCGCGTTCATAGGCGAATTCTGCCTCCTCAAGTGACTGTGCTGCACGGACGGATTCAGGCTTCGTCCCTGACGCGCAGGCCACAAGCAATAGGATCGTAACGACACAACGCCACATCGACACCATCCTTTCAACACGTACCATTCTCAAGCAGGGGAGATTGCCTCAACAGGTGGAAGATAAACCATCAGCCACATATTTTACTTGCTAGAATCCGGCTGGTCTATGGATTTGAACAGGGGAAAGTAGGAGGCAAAGCGGGACATTCAGCTGCAAATGCGGTAAATCGACTAACTGTCCCACAGCGAGGGGATGCGCTCAAAGCGTATAGACCCCACACTATTCTATCTCTACTATTCATAGAGTCGTTCTCCACGCTTGAGCCAGACACCCCAAAACGCCGAATAGGCATGAACCTTGTCTGTTTCAGTACCCAGGCCGGTGACGACCGGGTGTCCGGTATTCACCCATTCGAAGAGGCCACCATAGACATTGACGACGTTGGTATATCCTTGCTGGTGGAGTTTCTCCGCGATACGTTCACTGCGGTATCCCACGGAGCAGTAGACCGCCACAGGGTCCTGTCGCTCAATTCCGGCAAGGCGGGCCGCCTCAAAATCGTTGTAGCCCACCCAAATGGCACCTTGAATATGGCTCACCTCAAATTCTCGGTAGGACCGGGCATCGAGCAAATGAAAGGGTTCAGACATGAGTTGGTCGATCGATACCTCCGGCACGCGGTGTGATAAGAGCGTCGCAAGCAACAGATCGTAGACCTTGCCGCTCACATGGGTTGGGGCTTGGAGCTGACGTCCCCAAAGAAAGAGGAAGGCCATCAGCAGCATCAATCCGATCATCGCGGAGTAGCGCATCGGTCAAGGAGTTCGTACTCGGAAGTGAGGGCCACCCCACAGGCCACTTCCCAAAGCGCCTGGTTGATACTGCCAGGTTTTACCTGCTGTTCATGGCCCTGTTCGACCAACACCGCGTTTCCTGTTCCCGTACCCATATGCTGAGAGAACTCTGAAGAGGCCAAGAGCCGAACCTGCTTGCTTGTGCAGTCAAATTCCTTATGCGTCTTCGTCGAGAAAAACCGGTGAGGGCTCATCATGAACATCCCGAAGGAGGCATTCCCTTGCATCACCTTGTAGTCGACTAACTGCCACAGCGTCGCCAGATCGCTGCCTCGGCGAACCAACTTAGGATCGTAGTACACCTTCTCTCGCGATGGGGATTGGTACGCACTCTCGACGGCGACCCAAGTCCCCCCTTGGGGTATCTCACCATAGCCCTGAGGGTGACGGATTTGATACCCAGGCCCCCCGCAGGACGGAAGGATGAGAAGGACAACTCCACAACAAAGGCCGATACGGATGACCTGACGCATAGCGCCCTCAGCGAATGTTCTATTCTATCTCAGGAGGAAGAGGAGCGTACAAGGGCGTGGGGTCTGCTGACAATGGAAGGACGAGACGTGTTCATCGATTTCGTTGATCGTCGTTGGATGATTGATCAACGTCACTGTACGGAGAGATGTGAGGGGGACGCAGATTCATGATAGAGGTCATCGCGATCGGTGAGAAGTTCTTCGGGTGAGAGATGAGGTGGCACGGAGACATCCAATACGGGCCGTTTCTTCCCTTCAGCGCCGACCAGAAATAGTTTCCAGTGACTATCGATTGGTTGTGTCTGCGTCATTCAGCCGAACACGTGGAATAAGAGGGATTCAGCATTCCCATCGCTCATACTCACGCGCTACGGCAGGTCCCTGGTGATGTCAATCTTGTAATCACGAGTGGCCCTGTCAAGTGTACTTCACTGCGTGAAGAAGAGTGAGAGAAGAGAAGGTGGCGACGCGCCGATGTTCCCTGAGGGGCCAGAGCAAGTACCGAGGCACGCGGTTTGTACGGGATACTTTATTGTTGTGGTTTTGGCTGGCGAACCATTCGCGGACGGAAATCCTCAGTCAAATGAAACATGAGTGCAGGCACCATCTCCTTGCGAGGATTCGAGTCTCCGATGATGGTGCGTATTCCTCGCTTTGGTGACACGCTGACGCCAGTGAGTTGGCGCTTCGCCCAGGCAGAGCTGCTCCACACGCTGGCACCCACTTGTGTCTCCATCAGTTTCCCGGACACATCGCCTCTAATCTCCGTCCGTATGCTTCCATTTAGAGTGGTGAGATCGTTGACTGTGACATCGGTCTTTGGATCGGAGTAAACGATTTCCCCCAGGAACACGGCAGAGACTCCATACTTCTTGCCGATGTGTGTCATCGCATCGGCATCCAACTGCGTGGCGCCGATTGCTTCCAGCACCGCCTCCTTGGTGCCCAAGTCGAGGATCGGCGTACCGGGGAAGGCGCCTTGGACATGTTCCTGAAACTGCTGTGTGGCAAACGCAGTGAGCGCTGGGTCGGAATTGGTGGTGAAGTGAACGAGTCCAATCGTGCCATACTTCTTGAGATCCATCCGTGGGGGAACGGGGACCAAGATGGTGTTGGAGCAGCCCCAGAAGAACAGCAGCGTCAGCAAGGCTAGGGATTTCGTTACTCGTCGCATCGGATACCCCTCCTGGTTATCCAAAACCACTCTCGGAAAGTATAGCTGACGCTAAAAAGAGGCCCTGGGTTGGGAGTTCGGTTGGATATCATATGCGCCGAAGGGCTATGAGATCATGATTGCGGTCTGCGGCTCGCCCCCCTCTGAGTCGGCCGCGCTTCGACAGGCATGACTCGACGAGACTTATGCGGGCAGAGTCTGAGGGGGGGGCTTCACCACTCCAGGGCGGTCCTGAAATGGGATCAGAGACTGTGTCGGTTGCTGCCAGTGTTGGCGCGCTAGCCTTGCGTTAGTCTCCCGCTAATTAAAGACGCCGAAATCCTTAGTGCTGCTCGCATAAAAATGTCCCGACTCTTTTTATGCAGTCCTGAGTTTGGATTCTCAGGTTGTGGTTGCGTGCGACCGTACGTTCACCTCAGTGTCTGGCACCGTCTTGAACCAATGCGATCCTGGTGGGATGCACAACATCACGAGGGCTGTGACTTCAGCAAGTAACTTAAGGTCCATGAGGAGGGACTGTGGCGTCAAGCTCAAGAACATAGCCCCAGCGTACCAAAATATTGTGCCCCATCCCCAGAGAGGGCGAATCCAACCAAGCACCATCGTGCCCAGTGCTTGCCTATCCAGACGGCATAAACCAGTGCCACCTCGGCGAAGAACGAGAGCTGTGGCAGTAGCTGCAACAACCATCCTTCATCGTCGACCCTGAGCTGTTGAACCCCGCGGAACAAGACTGGCAGGCGAAACAGGAGCGTCAACCCCAAGAGTCCGACTGCATAAAGAACGACACGCGGCCGATCATTCAGAAGACGCCGTCTAGGTCCGGCCCCCTGTCGGAACCACTCCGATACGGAATAGGCCCATACAAAATGAAAAGGAATGGCGGTTGTGAGCGTCAGAACCGGGACATCGCTCAACCAGGCAAATAGCCATAGCAAACAACCGAGGAGAGTGGTACTCCACCCGCGTAACGAACGATAAACAGTATCCTGTACGAAGAGCGCACGAAGCAGGAGGGCGATGCCAATCCAACCGGGCAACTGAGCGAGCCCCCAAACCTGAGGCCATCCCATCACCAGGAGGAGTCCGACCTGGCCCATGCCGTGACCGGCCGCAACCATGACGAATCCATACAGGAGTAGTATCCCTACGACGGACAGTAGCCGCTTCCACTGCATGAACGAATAGTTGCATTGGGGGAACGACTTCGCAAGAAAATGACAAGATCTCTCACAGGAGGGCAGTTGGGTGTGTCAATGAAATTGGGAGTAGCATCAGGCCAAGATTCTAGACCATCTTGTCTATCTGGAATCTTCTGTATGGAAGGACGCGACTACTGTACGGAGCAGGAAGGCGATTAGGCCACCATTCGATAAGCGTGACTTGACGAGGCTCCCTACGGGCAAGGCAAGCAGGGCAGGTGGAGTTGAAATTGAGGCGGGGTGCCTGCCGTACAATCGAACGACCATTCCTGAATGATGCACGATTAAAGATCCCCCCACTATCCTCGCTATCCTCCAGCGAAGACCGGGCGAAATCCCGCGTCGATAAGAATGCGGGCGACAGCATCACGCTGATCGCCTTGGATCTCGATCCGTCCGTCCTTGACTGTTCCACCTGCGCTGCAGACCTTCTGCATTTGCTTAGCAAGCGCTTCCTTCTCCGCCTGGCCAATCCCAATGAACCCTGTGATTACCGTGACCGTCTTCCCTCCGCGGTGCGCCGTCTGCCGAAGAATATCCACACGCCCACGGGTTTTCTTGTGTACGGCTGGCGTTGAAGCACTCTGAGGAGGAGCAGCTTGGCTGAGTGAAGCTGGTGGCACTTGCACATGCTTCAGGGCGGCGAATGGGCTTGCCCATGCGATTGGCCCACCGTCAGTGGGAAGGCGCTTCTTCTCTTTCATGTGGTCATTGCTCCTGGCAAATCCTGCAGCGTACCGAGACCTTCGTGCTCACCCGCCCACCACGGCACGACAAAACTCGCCGATCACCGGGTAAGGCCTCCCGCTGCCACCTGATACTTATCTCTGGCACTTCACCAGCGAACGACGCTTCACGAGATATGTTTCAGGCGTGATAGCGACGTGAGAACGCCGCTGGCGGACTCTTTCCGCATGCTGCTAGAAAGGTTTCGGCCTGTACCCGTGATCGTGGCCGGACTCGTCCTCATAGCGGCTTCTCTCTCGCAGTTCTCGTTCAGTCTCCACACGATGCCGCTCTGCCGCGATCATTCGGGCGAGCTCAGCAATATGCTGGTCGGCAAACGCTTTGACCGCCTGTCGTTCGTCGGTCAGCCAGCGTGTCAGCGACTTTTTCTTGACCTGCCAGGCTTCCGCTAGGCCAAATTCACCCGTGGGCACAATTGCGCCGATGCTATGAATGAAAGTCCGAACTCCGCTCAGTATGCGCTCGTCATGGGAAAAGCGCGACACAAGCTCTCTTAAAACGCTGTCGGTGGAGGTTGAACCAAGATAGTTCTGCAGAAGCGCCAAAGTGAAATCTCCCTCCGCGTCTCCGCCAGCCTTTACCAACTCGCCAAGCGAGGTTGCCAGTTCAGGGGTGCATGTGGGGAATGCTCTCCTGAGCAGGCTTCCTCCACGAAAAGGGAATTCCGCTCGGTCTTGCGCAAACCACGCCAGTCCCGTGGTAATGGCGAGTTGAGGATCTTTCGACAGCACCGCTTCCAGTCCTTGGAACTCAAACGGAATGAGCTCACCCTGTGCGTCGTCGCCGATATCATCCCCCTTCGCAAGTCGAGCGGCCACGAGCTCGCTCAATCGCTCCCTTTCCGTCTCTCTCATGCGAACAAACGCCAGTCCGGCGCGGTCCTCGTCCGCCCACTGCACATCGGCCCCATCAATCATCAGCGCCCATTCGAAGCCGGGGACTGCGATCCGCAGCTCTAAGGAAAGACCAGGCAACATGAGGAGCTGACTTTCCAAGCAGCACCCGTTCCGTGAGAGATCGAGAATGGTGCCCATCCCTTCGGACTCCACCGAGCCCGACACCAGAGCCTGAAATTGCACCGCAACTCGGGGTTCAGTCCGCTGTTCCTCGACCCTCAGATTCATAACTGATCGAAACTCCTCGCTTCTACAAATTGAAGTCATCACATCCCTCTCAAAAAGAGAACCAGAGGAGAGGGGACTTGTTCTTGTGCTCTGATTGACCCCCTGTGGCTCATTCGTTCAGGGACACATTATCTCTCGCAGGTCTGTCACTCGGCAACAGCCCTTCGAGCGGAATGAAGGGGAGGGAGGCTCTGTGGCAGGCGGGGTCTCCAGCAGCTTGACTTGGGAACTTTTCCGAGTCTACGCTGCGCTTCGTTTCGCCTTTGTCTGTATAACAAGAGAGAAGGGTGGGGTAGGCAGTCATGTTTCTTGGTACGGGTCATCAATGGTAACGACAGCACGGTAATCAGACATTCGATATGATGAACATGTTCCTGATGACGATTGTCCTTCTCCTGGTCCTCCTGCTGATCGGCGTCGTGCTGTACGTGCGAGCCCCCCGCAAATATCAGTCTGCCGATTCGGTCGCCACGTCCTATGATGACTGGACGAACGACGGCATTCTCGAGTTCTACTGGGGCGAACATATCCATCTGGGACACTATGGCTCTCCACCCGGCAGAAAGGATTTTCTCCAAGCCAAGTCAGACTTTGTGCATGAAATGGTGCGGTGGGGTGGGTTAGACAAGCTTCCTTCCGGGACGACGGTGTTAGATGTGGGCTGCGGCATCGGCGGCAGCAGTCGCATACTGGCCCGGGAGTATGGCTTTGCGGTGACCGGAGTCACCATCAGCCCTCAGCAAGTCAGACGGGCTCAAGAACTGACCTCCCCAGAGGTGAATGCCCGCTTTCAGGTCGATGATGCGCTGGCACTGTCGTTCCCTGATGCCAGTTTTGATGTGGTCTGGTCGGTCGAGGCAGGGCCGCACATGCCGGACAAGGCACAATTTGCTCGAGAGCTCATGCGTGTGCTCAAACCGGGTGGAATTCTCGTTGTGGCTGATTGGAATCAGCGGGACGATCGCCAGGTTCCCCTCAACTGGTGGGAAAAGCCGGTGATGCGGCAACTGCTGGATCAGTGGTCTCATCCGGCCTTTTCGAGCATTGAAGAGTTTTCAGAATTACTGGAGGCAACCGGTCTGATGGCGGGTACAGTCACCACAGCGGACTGGACCGCTGAAACCCTACCCTCATGGCTCGATTCCATCTGGCAGGGAATTGTCCGTCCCGCAGGGATTGTTCGGTTCGGCGTGAGTGGGTTCATAAAATCAATGCGGGAAGTGCCCACGATCCTGTTAATGCGTCTGGCATTTGGGACAGGGCTGTGTCGCTTTGGCATGTTTCGGGCCGTGCATGCCACTGTCCCTACGAGTGCGCGGTTGTCTGCGAAGACTGATGACAGGCTGGTACGGTCATGAATATGAAGACATTGTGAGATGGGAGCTGTGAGTCTCTACGACATCGACCTCGTCACCATCGATGGCACGCCGCAGAAAATGGATGTCTACCGCGGCAAGACGCTGCTCATCGTGAATGTTGCGAGCCAGTGCGGCTTCACGCCGCAGTATGACGGACTCCAGGCGCTCTACGACAAATTCAAAGATCGGGGTTTCGTGGTGCTCGGGTTCCCCTGTAACCAGTTCGGACAGCAGGAGCCGGGCGGCGACGCGGAGATTGAACAGTTCTGCACCAGAAACTTCAGTGTCACCTTTCCGATGTTCGCAAAGATCGAGGTCAACGGCACGAACGCACATCCGCTCTACCAATATCTAAAATCGGAGAAGCCGGGGATTCTCGGAACCGAGGCGATCAAATGGAACTTCACCAAATTCCTCGTCGGTGTCGACGGCACGGTCCTGAAACGCTATGCGCCGAGTGATAAGCCGGAGATGATCAAAGCCGACCTGGCCACGAAGCTCTAGCAGGGTGCTGAAAAAGTCCGCCAGCGGTGTTCTCGCATCGCTTGCCTCGCGAAGTCGGCGAAGCGGGCTCAGAGGCTCAACGTACCGAAGCGTATGCCTCGCCTCTTCGCTCGCTGCGGCCTAGCTGGACGGCCATTTTGAGAATCCTGCACGGCCAGTTAGAGTCCTCTCAAACTTTGATACCTGTGATGGCCGCAGGAGCCAAAATGAGTGTTTCCGCAACCTGCTAGACGGCTGAGGGCGTTAAGAAGCGAAGTCTTGACCTGCTCAAAAAATCAGAATGTCCCCGTTTTATCCCTTCGTGATTACAACGCAAGAGAACAATGAAACTGTGGTTCTGAATAGCGTGGTCGCCAGCTAAGCCATCATAAAGTCGGCGTCGAGAATGAGGCGATGTCTCGATTTGAACGGGGAGGTGAAGGAGCCAGGAGAGCTATGCATGGTTCTGTGTCATGCACGATACAAGATCTGATAATCATCTAGAAGGCTCCTCATTCTAACGAGTAGGGTTGGTGTTCAGCAGGTTCGAACATTCACCCGACTAACAAGGAGGAGCGTATCATGAAACTGTACGGAGGGCTTGATTTACACGCGA
>JAOUGT010000068.1 GCA_029865485.1 Nitrospira sp. | reverse complement strand
GACGTGACGACGAATCCGCTGTTGTTGCTGTGCGCACGGGCTCCGCTTTAGCTGCATGCAGCTGTGCTCCTCGGGGTGCAAGATGGTGGGAGGGCAACCACCCCACCGTATCACTTGAGGCAGCCGTCTTGTATGGCGCATTCGCCTCGGAGTCGTTAAGTAAGTGCCATTCGATTCAGAGGGCTAAATGTTTTCCATCCTGTTTTTGCTTTCCTCCTTTAGTCACAGTATGAATCCCTCATTTGACAAAGAGCGCTTGATAAAATCTAGAATGCCAAAGAAGAAGAGATCAGTTAGCATAATAGAAATACCCGAGGGTGTGGCCGCAGTTGGTGTTTCTGCCGATGGTAAGAGGCATTACATCCATGATCCGTTCCTTCGCGGAATGAGGTGGAAGGGAATCTCAGTCGACTCAGCATTGTTCAAGAAATTGCCTCCAGCTGAGCGGTTGTACGGATTATCTAAGGCATATCTCAGTGCCGCGATTGTCCTTTGTGAGCAGGCAGGTGAGGCTAGGGAAGGGCTTGAATGGGCACAAGGTAGCGTCATCTATTACTGCCTACACTTGGCAACCGAGCTTTTTCTGAAAGCATGCATACAAGGTGTTGGAAAAGAGCCAAGCAAGCATCATGAGATTGGCGAACTCTGGCGCGCATATAAAGTGCTACTGCCAGGTGCTGAGTACAATTTTCAAACGAGCTGGGCGGTATCTCCGAAGGAATTGGATCAGATTGTTGGCGTTCCGGTTCTGCACGGGGTAGATCGCACTCCAGATCAACTGTTCCGTTATAGTATGGACAAAAAAGGCGGTGCCTCTAAAAACATTCAAATATTTACACCCGGATATTTCTTTAATTACATGAAAGACCTTGAAGTCAGGTGGGCAGGAATATGGGGTCAGATTAAACTGAATGCCAAGTCAGGATAGATGGTGATGAGTCATATATATTAGAAGGCTGTTCAAAAAGCCTTCCAGCAAGGCCGAAGCAAGCGAAAAGCCGAGGCGTACGTTCTAGGTACGTTGAGGGTTTGAGCGATGCGAGAACGAAGCTGGAGGGTTTTTTCAACAGCCGCTAATCCGCTTCCGGTTCCGAGCTGCCGTGCTGGTGGGAGACCTTGTCCTCTTCGAAGAGGTCCGCCATTTCTTCAGCCATGATCTCGGCATCGTCCTGAATGGCGAAGACAGGGAGTTCTTTTCTCACCTTGGGCTTTTCTTCCGCTGACGGGTCAGGTTGTTTTGGCGTGTCACTCATAGTCTCAGTATACACCAACGTTGGGAACAGTTATTCAAAGGCTTCTAATGACGACTTCTCCACGAATTGCCGCTGACAACCGCTACAGGTGACAAAATAGTAGGCGTCCCGTACCGACAATGTCGCTCGAAGGTCGAGGCTCACCCCACGATGATTGCAGGCCGTGCAGGAGATTTCTTTGAGCCTGAACGGGATATCCGGTTGTGTGCGTAGATAAAATTCCATGTCCGCATAGACGGGAAACGTGTAAAAGCACTTCTTGCAGATCCCGCGCCAGTCGCCGTCGGCACCCATGAACCGTTCATCGATGGCAAAGCTCGACTGTTTACAGATGGCGCATGGGACCGTGTTCAGGCGCCGTTCCACTTCTTGCTGCGTCAACGTGACCATGAGGAGAGTATAGCGGGGGAGGAAAAGAAATCGCAACTCCGGTCTTGAGAAGTATGAATGCCTTGACGCGCCGGTGCGCAGGTTTATACTCAACCTACGATGCATATGATCACGGACCACCTCTTAGTGGGGAACATCAACGATGCACAGCAGCCTCCGGTGGTCGTGGGCACTCTGCTACTGGTCGCCGAGGAGTTGACCGTGACCCCTGTCTCCTGGGTGGATTACCACCACATTCCTTTTCGAGAGTTTGCCAAGGCCGATCCGGCAAACCTGGCCCAAGCCGTTGCGTGGCTTGAACCGCGAGTGCCGAAAGGGCGGACACTCGTCTGCTGCCGGGCTGGGATGGGCCGATCCGTGTCGGTGGTCATGGCCTATCTCTGTTGTGTGGAGGGCCGAACATACCAGGATGTCTTGAATCTGGTCATGACTCGTCATCCGAGTGCGATACCGCTTCCGAATCTGCAAGTTGCGATCGAACAGGTTCGACAGCTTCGGCGTGCCGCTTAGGTCTATCTTGCCCGCCCTCGATTCCGTCGGTTTTCCCGCAAGGCCGTCTTGCCTTTCCCTGCGACACGTGGCCTAATCATTTCCGGGGCCATCTCGTGACCAGGGTCAAGCATGCCAGAACTGCCCGAAGCTGAAGTCGTTGCTCGACAAATCCGTTCGCGTCTACTCGGAGCGCAGGTGACCGATGTCTGGATCGGACGTGCGGATATTGTTCGAGAGGGGTATGACACCCGGTCCTGGTATCGAGACGCCACCCTGCAATCGGTCGATCGATATGGAAAGAGTGTGGCCTTGGGATTTGTGAACGGCCAGGCCTGTCGCTATGTCGTGGCCGAGTTGGGGATGACGGGGTTGCTACTCTTCCGATCGACCCCGACGCGACATCCACAGCACATTCATGTGCGGCTCTCGTTCGAAGGGGGTCACGAATCAGAACTGCGATATTGGAACCCCCGAAGATTCGGACGCCTGTCGCTCTTGGATAAGGCCGGATTGGATCGGTATCTCACTCGCCGCTTTGGACTAGATCCAATGGCGGCCTCTCAGCAAGACTTTGTCAGACTCCTACAGGTGCGTCGTGGGCGGCTCAAGGCCCTATTGATGCATCAGCAAGTCATTGCCGGCATTGGGAACATCTATGCGAACGAAATTCTCTTCCGGGCTGGTCTTCACCCAAATCGTCAGGTGAGTCAGCTCTCGGTGAGCCAGGCCGAAACACTCTACTCGATCATGCGCGAGGTTCTGGATGAGGCCATTCGGTGCGGAGGGTCGAGCGTGCGAGATTTTTTTGCGCCGGACGGGAGCGAGGGGCAATACAAGCGGCGGCATCTGGTCTATGGAAAAGAGGGGCAGCCCTGTCCCAATCGATGCGACGGAGTGATTCAGCGTCTTCGCGGTGAGCGAAGCTCATATTTTTGCCCCCGCTGCCAGGCTCTGCGTAAGAAACGGGGCCGTAGTCTATAAAAATATCCATACTTTTAAATATTTAAGACGATAGTTCAGCAAGACGTCACCTGCTAGGCCTTTTGCTCCCTTCTTCCTTAGTCCCTCTGGCAGCTTGAGTCATCCTGTCGATTTCAGCTAGAATCCCGTTCCCCTATTTGCCTGAGTTACTACGAAGGAGAATTCGCATGGCTAAGGTGTTGGAAGGCCCTGGTATGGGGCTGATGAAGAAGTGGGGGATTCACGTCCCCAACTATGTCGTCGTCACGTCCGCTGACGAACTGACCAAGCTCGGACAAGCCAATGACTGGATGAAGACCTCGAAGTTGGTGGCGAAGGCGCACGAGGCGCTCGGCTCACGCTTCAAGCTCGGTCTGGTCAAGGTGGGACTCGATCTCAATGCGGCGGTGGCTGCGACCAAGGAAATGATCGGTCGCCAGGTCGGCAGCATTACCGTCTCGCAGGTCATTGTGTCGGAGATGGTTCCACATAAAGAGGAATACTACTGTGCGGTGAAGTCTACCCGCGAAGGCAGCGAGATTCTGGTCGCCAATTGCGGGGGGATCGAGGTCGAGTCGAACTGGGATCGAGTGAAGCGCTTGTGTTTGGAAGTGGGGCAGTCCCCCTCGTCGGCTCAACTCGAAAAGCTCTCCAAAGATGCCGGATTTACCGGCCCACTCGCAAAAAAGATGGCCGACTTTGCCGGGAAGATGTTCACCTGTTTCGACAGCGAGGATGCCCAATATCTCGAGGTCAATCCCGTCGTCACCCGAGAGAGTGACGGCGAGTTGGTCGCACTGGATGCGGTGACGTTGCTGGATGGCGATGCCAAGTTCCGGCATCCGGATTGGAACTTTGCCTTTGCCGCGGAATTTGGCCGGTCCTACAGCAAGGACGAAATGGAAGTCATGGCGGTCGACAGCAAAATCAAGGGGTCGGTGAAGTTTATCGAAATTCCTGGTGGCGATACGGCGATGCTTCCGGCCGGCGGCGGCGCGAGTGTGTACTACTCTGATGCGGTGGTGGCGCGCGGCGGGAAACTCGCCAACTATGCTGAGTATTCTGGTGATCCCCCGGACTGGGCCGTGGAAGTGTTGACGGAAAAAGTCTGTTCATTGCCTGGGATCAAGAATATTATCGTCGGCGGCGCGATCGCGAATTTCACCGACGTGAAGAAGACCTTTGGTGGGATCATTAATGGTTTCCGCAAGGCGAAGGGCGATGGCAAGTTAAAGGGCGTGAAGATCTGGGTGCGTCGCGGTGGACCGCGTGAGAAGGAAGGTCTCGATGCGATGCGCGCTCTGAAGGACGAGGGCTTCGATATCAACGTCTTCGACCGTAACACCCCGCTGACGGACATCGTCGACAAAGCGCTTCAAAAGTAAGACAAGAAAGTGCTGAGTGCTGAGGGTTGAGCGGCGAGAGGGCCTCTCAACTCAGCACTCGTTACTCAGGACTCAGCACTGAAGAAAGAGGAGATTGCGATGAGCATTCTGGCAAATAAAGACACCCGCGTGGTGATTCAGGGCGGTGCCGCTGGTGTCAATGCAGCCCGCCGTATGGCGGAGTTCTGTTACCTGATCAAGCGCCCCCTCACAGTCGAAGCCTTTGTGTATCCTCCTGATGCCGGCAAGACGAATGAGGTGCCGTACGGCAGCGGGCTGATTGCGATCCCTATCTACAAGACGATTGCGGAAGCGACGAAAAATCACCCAGCCATCAACACCAGCCTCGTCTACATCGGCGCCGACCGCGCCATGAAGGGTGGCATGGAGGCGTTGGATGATCCAAATATTAAAGTCGTCTCCATGATCACCGAGGGTGTTCCGGAGAAGGATGCCAAGCTACTCGGTGCCCATGCCCGAAAGCTCGGGAAGGTCTTCAACGGGCCGTCGTCAATCGGCATCATCTCAGCAGGAGCCTGCCGGTTGGGCGTGATCGGTGGCGCATTCGATAACCTGGTCCTCTCGAAGTTGTATCGCGAAGGTTCATTCGGCGTCATTACGAAATCGGGCGGTCTCTCGAATGAAATTATTTGGATCTGTTCACAATTTGCCGATGGTATCACGACGGCCATCGGGATCGGCGGCGATGCTTATCCTGGTACCGATTATGTGAGCTATCTCGAAATGTTCGAAAACGATCCGCAGACCAAGGCGGTCGTCATCGTCGGTGAGATGGGCGGCGATCTTGAAGAGCGGGCTGCTGAGTGGTATGGGGCCAAGAAGCGTCGAGTGAAGTTGATTGGTGTGGTGTCTGGATTCTGCCAGGAGAGCTTGCCCAAGGGCATGAAGTTCGGCCATGCCGGCGCGAAGGAAGGGATGAAGGGCGAGGGCTCTGCCCGGTCGAAGTCGGATGCACTCAAGAAATCCGGCGCCATTGTTCCCCCGACGTTCGGAGCACTTGGTCCGGCGATCAAGGAAGCCTATCAAGAGCTGCTCAAGTCCGGTCAGGTGAAGGAGCCGGTGGAGCCCGCCGTTCTGCCGAAGTTGCCAAAGTCGGTCGAGGAGGCGATGAAAGCCGATGAAGTGATGGTGGCTCCGTTGATTCGGACCACGATCAGCGACGACCGTGGCGACGAGCCCTGCTATGACGGCTATCCAGCTTCCGAATTGATCAATAAGGGCTACGAGATTCCGCATGTCATCGGTCTGCTCTGGGACAAGCGGCTCATCTCGAAGCAGGAAGCGGAAATCATTAAGCGGATCATGATGCTGTCGGCGGATCACGGTCCGTGCGTCAGCGGCGCGTACGCGACGATCCTGGCGGCCTGTGCGGGGATCGGCCTCTCCCAAGCGGTGGCGGCCGGCCTCATCATGATTGGCCCGCGTTTCGGCGGCGCCGTGACGGATGCCGGCCGTTGGTTCAAGTACGCGGTCGACAACAAGATGACGGTCGACGAGTTCTTGGCCTACATGAAGAAGAATGTCGGTCCGGTGCCTGGTATCGGTCATCGTGTGAAGAGCTTGCGCAATCCAGATAAGCGGGTGAAGGAACTGGTCGGTTATGTGAAGAGCTTGAATATCAAAACGCCCTGTCTTGATTTCGCCTTGGCGGTGGAGCAGGTCACGGCGGTTAAGAAGGATAACTTGATTCTGAACGTGGACGGCACGATGGCAGCGGTTTTGGTCGATCTGGGATTCCCGGTCGACAGTTTAAACGGCTTCTTCATCCTGTCTCGCACAATCGGGTTGATCGGCCACTGGGTCGATCAGAAGCGTCAGGACAGCCGCTTGATCCGGCTGTTCGATTACTTGGTGAACTACGCGGCGCCAAAGCGTCGGGAAGTGCCACCGCTGAAGTAGCGTGAAACGTGAAGCGTCGTTCGTGAAGTGCAACTCGATTCCGAGAGACGCTTCACGAGATACGAGCGACCTGTTTCAGAAGCGGATACTCAAACAACGGAGAAAACCATGTCGATGGATCTTGCCAAGAACCTCTACGCCAAAATGCCAGGTGTTTTTGAGAAGGCTCGAAAGAAATTCGGCCGTGGGTTAACGCTGGCCGAAAAGGTACTGGTTTCGCACGCCGATAACTTCGACACCCAGAACTGGGAACGGGGCAAGGCCATGTTGGCGCTGCGCCCGGACCGCGTGGCCATGCAGGACGCGACGGCTCAGATGGCAGTGCTGCAATTCATGCAGGCCAACAAGAAGAAGGCGGCCGTGCCGAGCACGATCCATTGTGACCACTTGATCCGTGCTGAAATGGGATCGGAGAAGGACCTGACGCGAGCCTTGGATGAAAATCGGGAAGTCTATAACTTCCTCGCGTCTGCGGCGAAGAAGTATGGCATTGGATTTTGGAAGCCTGGTGCGGGGATTATCCATCAAGTCGTGTTGGAGAACTATGCATTCCCTGGCTGCTTGATCATCGGCACCGATTCACATACGCCAAACGGCGGTGGTTTAGGTGGGTTGGCGATCGGCGTCGGTGGGGCCGATGCCGGTGAAGTGATGGCCGGTCTGCCGTGGGAAGTGCTCCATCCTAAGTTGATCGGCGTGAAGTTGACCGGCAAGTTAAGTGGGTGGGCGTCTGCCAAGGACGTGATCCTGTATCTCTGCGGCCTGCTCACTGTGAAGGGCGGAACGAACAAGATCGTCGAATACTTCGGCCCCGGTGCTGAAACTATCAGTGCGACCGGCAAGGGCACGATTTGCAACATGGGTGCAGAGCTCGGTGCGACCACATCGGTGTTCCCGTTTGATCAGAAGATGGTTGACTACATGACCATTACCGATCGGTCAGATTTGGCGAAGCTGGCCCAGGCAAGCAAGGCTCTCCTTATGGCGGATCCCGAAGTCATGCAGGCTCCGGAGAAGTATTACGATCAGATCGTTGAAATCGATCTCTCGAAGTTGGAGCCGCACGTGGTTGGGCCGCACACGCCGGACCTCGCTCGCCCGATTTCAAAACTGAAAGCCGAAGCGCAGGAGAAAGGCTATCCGGTCGAACTGAAGGCGGCGTTGATCGGGAGCTGTACCAATTCATCCTATGAAGACATCAGCCGTTCGGCTCATGTCGCGCAACAGGCGCTGAAGGCCGGGTTGAAGGCGAAGGCCTCGTTCCTGATTTCTCCTGGCTCGGAGCGTATCTATCATACGATGAAGCGCGACGGATTCCTCGAAACATTCGAGCAGCTCGGCGGCACCGTGCTGTCGAACTCCTGCGGTCCCTGCATTGGGCAATGGAAGCGTGCGGATGGTGTGAAGGGGAAGGCGGATTCGATCGTCAGTTCCTTCAACCGTAACTTCCCTGGTCGTAATGATGGGATCAGCGAAACGCTCTCGTTCTTGGCCAGTCCGGAAGTCGTAACAGCCTATGCCATTACCGGGGATTTGGGCTTTGACCCGGTGAATCAGACGGTGAAGGGCGCGGACGGCAAGGAGTTTAAGCTACAAGCCCCGGTCGGTGAAGAGCTGCCGGCGAAGGGGTTTGCCAAGGGTGAAGAAGGCTTCGTGGCTCCAGCTGAAGATGGCTCTAGCCTGACGGTAGATATTCCACCGACCAGCGAACGGCTGCAGCTGTTGCAACCATTCCCAAAGTGGGATGGCAAGGACTTTGACAAGCTTCCGCTCTTGATCAAGACCAAGGGCAAGACCACGACGGACCATATTTCGCCCGCCGGTCCTTGGCTCAAGTTTCGCGGTCATCTGGACAAGATCAGCGACAACATGTTCCTCGGTGCCAACAGTGCCTTTGCCTCTGAGCCTGGCAAGGGGACGAATGTTTTGACCGGCGAGTCGAATCTGACGATCGCGCAAATTGCTAGGGCTTATAAGTCCAAGGGTATTGGCTCCATCGTGGTCGGCGACGAGAATTACGGTGAAGGCAGCAGCCGGGAGCATGCGGCCATGTCGCCGAGGTTCTTGAATGTTCGAGCCGTCATCACGAAGAGCTTTGCACGCATTCACGAGACGAATCTCAAGAAGCAGGGCATCCTGCCACTGACGTTTGCCGATCCGAAAGACTACGACAAGATCGACATGAATGATCGGTTGAGCGTGCTCGACTTGAATAATCTGGCTCCCGGCAAGCCGGTGACAGTGGTGGTTCATAAGGCAAGCGGCGACGTGAAGGTTCAAGCGAACCATAGTATGACAGCACAACAAATCACCTGGTTTAAGGCCGGCTCAGCGTTGAACGCGCTGAACTGATGTTGAGTCAATCGGGGATTTATGATCTTGGCGGCATCTTTTATAAAAACGGGAGATGGCGAGAAGATTCAGCAGCGCAGCTCTCCATCAGCGTGACGAGGGTAAGCCTCGCAGGTGAGATGGTAGTGGTGAGATCCAAGGCGGATGGGAGTGCGCTCACCATTATGGTGAACGGTGAGTCAAGGCTGATTTAGTGCAATAGACGCTGAATCCAACCCATAATCCGGAGGAAATTCATTATGGCCAAAGCAGACAAGATCATTTATACAAAAACCGATGAAGCTCCGATGCTGGCGACCTATTCGTTCCTGCCGATCATCAATGCTTTCTCGAAGGCGGCAGGCGTGAGCGTCGAGCTGCGCGACATTTCGCTCGCGGGTCGTGTCATCGCGGTATTCCCTGAATATCTCACTCCGGCCCAGAAGCAGCCCGATGCGCTGGCGGAACTAGGCGAAATGGCCAAAACGCCGGAAGCCAACATTATCAAGCTGCCGAACATCAGTGCCTCGATTCCCCAGCTGGTGGCCACCATCAAGGAATTACAAAGCCAGGGCTACAAGTTGCCGGACTACCCGGAAAATCCGAAAGATGACAAGGAAAAGGACATCAAGGCGCGTTACGACAAGGTCAAGGGCAGCGCGGTTAATCCTGTGTTGCGCGAGGGGAACTCCGATCGTCGGGCTCCCTTGTCCGTGAAGGCCTATGCTCGGAAGCATCCGCATAAGATGGGAGCCTGGTCCTCTGATTCCAAGACACATGTGTCCCACATGAAGGGCGGCGACTTCTTTTCAAATGAAAAGTCGCTGACCATTCCTGCCGCAACCACGGCGAAGATCGAATTTGTGGGAGCCGACGGCAAGACGACGGTCCTGAAAGAAAAGGTCGCTTTGCAGGCAGGCGAGGTACTCGATGCAACCTTCATGAGTGTGAAGGCGCTGCGGAAGTTCTTGGAAGAGCAAATTGAGGATGCGAAGGCCAAGGGTATCCTATTCTCGCTCCACATGAAAGCCACCATGATGAAGGTCTCTGACCCGAAGATCTTCGGGCATGGGGTGACGGTCTATTACAAAGATGTCTTCGAGAAGCACGGCGAAACGTTCAAGAAGCTCGGCGTCGATCCGGACAACGGACTCGGGGACGTCTATGCCAAGATCAAGGCGTTGCCGGATGAGCAACGAAAGGCGATCGAGGCCGACATTCAGGCGGTGTATCAGAAGCGGCCGCCGATGGCGATGGTCAACAGCGACAAGGGGATCACGAATCTTCACGTGCCGAGCGACATCATTATCGATGCCTCGATGCCGCCGGTCATCCGCGACAGCGGCAAGATGTGGGGGCCGGATGGAAAGCTTGCCGACGTCAAGTGCGTGATTCCGGATGCCAGTTATGCGCCGGTCTATCACGAAGTCGTCGAATTCTGTAAGCAGAAGGGCGCCTTCGATCCTCGCACGATGGGCACGATTCCAAACGTCGGGTTGATGGCCCAGGCGGCGGAAGAGTATGGCTCACACGATAAAACCTTCAAGGCGCCAGCGAACGGCACGATCAGAATCGTGGATGCGGCGGGCAAGACATTGCATGAGCACAAGGTTGAAGAGGGCGACATCTGGCGTGCCTGCCAGGTCAAGGATGCCCCGATCCAAGACTGGGTGAAGTTGGCGGTAGCACGTGCGCGAGCGACCGGATCCCCGGCGGTGTTCTGGTTGAACAAGGACCGTGCACACGATGCCCAGTTGATCACGAAGGTCAATGCCTACTTGCCGAAGCACGATACGAACGGTCTTGAGATCAAGATCATGTCTCCAGCCGATGCCTGCCGGTTCTCGATTGAGCGAGCAAAGGAAGGCAAGGACACGATCTCCGTGACAGGCAATGTGCTCCGCGACTACTTGACGGATTTGTTCCCGATTCTTGAGATCGGCACCAGCGCGAAGATGCTCTCGATCGTCCCCTTGCTGAACGGCGGGGGATTATTTGAGACCGGTGCAGGTGGGTCCGCGCCGAAGCATGTGCAACAGTTCCAGGAAGAAGGCTATCTGCGCTGGGATTCGCTCGGTGAATTCCTTGCGTTGGCGGCGTCATTGGAACACCTTGCGAAGGTTGGAAACAACCCGATTGCCAAGATTCTGGCGGATACACTGGACCAAGCCAATGCAAAGTTCCTGGAGAGCAATAAGTCTCCAGCCCGTAAGGTCGGTGAGATCGACAACCGCGGCAGCCATTTCTACTTGGCCCTCTACTGGGCGCAAGCGCTGGCTGCACAAACGGCGGATAAGCGGATCGCCGATCGGTTTACCAAGATTGCAAAAGATTTGAACGACAACGAGAAGAAGATCGACGGCGAGTTGTTGGCCGCGCAAGGGAAGCCGCAGGATGTCGGCGGTTACTATCACCCGGACGATGCCAAGGCCGCGAAGGCGATGAGGCCGAGCGCGACCTTGAACGCGATCATCGACGCGATCGCCTAAATTCGACTCACGGTGAGGCGTGAGGGGCTATCGCTCCTTACGCCTCGCGTGTTACATAGGAACTTATGGCTGAAGAAGATGTCAATGTGATCGACCAACCTGAGGTGATGAAACCTCGGATGGTCACCATCGAGATCGCCGGCAAGAAGGTGGATGTGCCGGAAGGGATCACGGTTGTGAAAGCGATGTGGTATGCGGGCATGGACGTCGTCCGCGGCGTCGGTTGCCTCGGTGGATTCTGCGGAGCCTGTGCCACCTACTATCGTACGAAGGACGATCCCAAGGTTCGAACCTGCTTGGCTTGTCAGATGGCGGTGCAAGACGGGATGTCGTTTACGATGATGCCGCCGTTTCCCGCCAGAAAAGCCACCTACGACATTCAGAAGCTCCAAGATCCGAAACAAGACCTGTTCAATCTCTATCCTGAAGCGCCGCTCTGTCGAAATTGCAATGCCTGCACGGAAGCCTGCCCGCAGAAGATCGATGTGCGGGAAGGGGTCTGGAAGGCCGTGTTCGGAGACTTCAAGAGCGTCTCCGAGATGTTCATGGATTGCGTGATGTGCGGCATGTGTACGCCGGTATGCATTGCCGATATTGCCCCGAATCTCGTTGCCCTCTATGTCAGCCGCGCGCAGGGCGCACATTTTAGCGACAAACCGGTCGGACTCGACGCTCGGATCAAGGAAATTCAGGACGGGCAATACAACGATGAGTGGAACAAGATTCTCAAGATGAGCGAGAAGGAACTGGCCGATCATTGTGCCACGGTGAAGTAATCCCAGCAGTGAGGCTTCCGAGATGGACATTCACGCGCTCCAACAGATCGTACACAAGACGCGGGATGCCCGCCGCAAGCAGACCATCCCCAAGTTTTCTCCTGCAGACCGCGATCAGCTGATTCATAAATACCATCCGGACTTTAGAGCGAGCGCCTACCGGCCGATCCGTTTCGGTCCCAATGAAGGCGACAAAACCGTCGTGGAATTGGCGACGCTGCTCGAAGGCGACAGCTCCATTCAGGACAACGCTGATCTCATCCCACATTACACTTGCGATGTCTTGGTCATCGGCGGTGGAGGGGCCGGTTGTGCCGCGGCACTCCATGCTCATGGAGCGGGGGTGAAGACGATTCTGGCCACGAAACTCCGCCTGGGTGACTCGAACAGTGTGATGGCGCAGGGTGGCATGCAGATCTCCGTGGCGCCCGAAGATTCTCCCGTGACGCATTTTCTCGATACGCTCAAGGGCGGCCATATGCAGAACGACCATGAGCTGCTCAAAGTCATGGTCGAAGAGGGGCCGTCGATCGCAAAATGGCTGTTGGAGTTGGGCGTGCTATTCGACCGTCAAGCCGACGGCAATCTCCATGTGAAGAAGGGCGGCGGCAGTTCAAAGCCGCGTCTGCTGACCTGTTCAGACTATACCGGACTCGAAATCATGCGAGTCTTGAAGGACGAGGTCATTAATCAGAAGATTCAGCTGCTCGAATTTGCGGCGGCCATTGAATTGTTGAGCGATGCTCAAGGCCATTGTAGCGGGGCCATTTTCAAAGACCTCGATAATCAGCGGCACGTCATCGTGGCCGCCAAAACCGTTATCCTCGCCACCGGTGGCATTGGACGGCTCCATATTCAGGGATTTCCGACGAGCAATCATTATGGGGCAACTGGTGATGGGCTTTGTCTCGCCTATCGCATGGGGGCCAAACTGGCTCATATCGACACCTTCCAGTATCACCCGTCAGGCGCGGTCTACCCTGAACAGTTGATCGGCGCACTCGTCACCGAAGGCATTCGTTCGGAAGGCGGGCATCTCGTCAATGCCAAGGGTGAGCGGTTCGTCAACGAGCTCGACACGCGCGACGTGGTGTCTTCTTCGATCATTCGTGAGTGTGAAGAAGGACGTGGAATCAGGACGATGTCAGGCCGCGTCGGCGTCTGGTTGGATACGCCGCTCCTGGACGCCGAACATGGGCCAGGTACCGTCGAAAAGCATTTCCCCGCCATGATGATGCAGTTCGATCGATTCGGCATCGACATCAGTAAAGATCCGGTGTTGATCTACCCGACGCTGCACTATCAGAACGGTGGGGTCAAGATCGATACGAATTCGGAAACCAATGTGAAAAATCTCTTTGTCGCCGGTGAAGCGTCTGGTGGCTTGCATGGGCGGAACCGCCTCATGGGGAATTCCTTGTTGGACCTCATGGTGTTCGGGAAGCGATCCGGCCTGACGGCAGCCGGTCGTGTCCAGTCGATGAAGCAGGGCGCGCTGACCCTCAAGCATGTGCAACGGTTCCGCGCTGAAGGCAAGAAGCACGGGAACGCCAGTGGCGTCATCTCTCCGATGATCCTGCCGGCCTACACAAGGAAAGTATAAGGAGCCTATGGCGTATGGCTGATAGCGAACGGCAAGGAAGCCGATCTGCTCTCAGTCCCTGCCATAAGCCATTAGCCATCAGCTATTAGCTCTTCGAGGTCAAGAATGAACGTTCATGAATTCCAAGCCAAGTCCTTGTTTGCGCAGTTCGGTGTCCCGGTGCCGCGAGGGAAGGAAATTACCTCTCCTGAAGCGGCGACCACCTGGGCCAATGAACTGAATACCCCAGTCTTTGTCGTCAAGGCGCAGATTCACGCCGGAGGCCGAGGGAAGGCCGGCGGAGTAAAAATCACCAAGGATAAGGCAGCCGTGGCAGCGTTCGCCAAAGAACTCATCGGTAAGACGCTGGTGACACATCAAACCGGACCGAAGGGGCGTCAGGTTCACCGTCTGTTGATGGAAGAAGGCGCGAATATCGCCAAGGAACTCTATCTGTCGATTCTTGTGGATCGTGACACGGGCTGGCCCACGTTCATTGCCAGCACCGAGGGCGGGATGGAAATCGAAGAAGTGGCCGCGAAGACACCGGAAAAGATCATCAAGGAACCGATCGACCCGGCCGTGGGATTTCAGGGATACAACGGGCGGAACATCGCGTTTGCGCTCGGGCTCCAGAACATTGAACCGACGGCGATGAATCCCTTCATTAAAATGCTGGGGAATCTGTATCGTCTGTTCATGGAGAAGAACTGCGCTCTGGTTGAAATCAATCCGCTCATCATCACGAAGGAAAAGACCGTCGTGGCGCTGGACGGGAAGGTGTCGTTCGACGATAACGGACTCTTTAAGCATGAAGACGTGCAGAAGATGCGGGATCTGAACGAGGAAGAACCGCTGGAGATCGAAGCCACGGCCAATAACCTGAACTACGTCAAGCTGGACGGGAACATCGGCTGCATGGTGAACGGAGCTGGTCTCGCCATGGCCACGATGGATGTCATTAAGCTCGCAGGCAGCGAGCCGGCGAACTTCTTGGACGTCGGCGGTGGTGCAACGAAGGAAACAGTCGCGGCGGGATTCCGCATTCTGCTGAAAGATCCGAATG
>JAOUGT010000067.1 GCA_029865485.1 Nitrospira sp. | reverse complement strand
GCCCCTCCGATCCCAGCCAGTGAGACCTGAGGATCCTTGGCCCGGAGAGCTTTGGCAAGATTCGCCCCATGGAGGTCACCAGAGGCTTCACCCGTTACGATCAAAATACGTGACATGGAGACCTACCAAGTATGGTCGATACGATCATGAAGTGGTTGGATGAGCCCAGCCGACAGCACCGGATCCCAATGCGTCGGCCAATGATGTCCGGGCCGCTCCTATTACCTAGCTATCTTCATTACGGACAGCACGCGATGAGCCAGCTCGACTGCCGCTGCTCCATCTGCGCCGGAGACGACGGGACATGATCGCACACGAACAGCATGGAGAAATGACTCAAGCTGCAATTTGAGCGGTTCTGCATCGCCGGCTTGAATCTCTTCCATCGCCATCGTCGGTCTTCCGCCAGACCCAACCGATCGACGCCCGACCACTCCGTGCCGGGCCTGGAAATCGATCGTCACACACCCATCGGGTTGGAACACTCGCCATTGTCGCAGAGCCTTTGGCGAGATCCGGCTGGCAGTCAGCTGTGCGACACCGCCTCCTCGAAACTGGATACGCGCACTGACGACATCATTGGTCGAAGAGAGCAGAACCCCACCGGTCGCCCAAACCGCCTCGACGGAGCCAGGGTTGCAGGACAGCACCAGGTCAATGTCGTGAATCATCAGATCGAGCACGACGTCGACATCGGTGCCCCGCTCACTATACGTGCCCAATCGATGACACTCGAACAGCATCGGACTCTGTAAATGGGGCCGGATCAACGGCATGATGGGATTGAACCGCTCACTGTGTCCCACTTGCAGCGTGCAGCCGTGACGGTCGGCCAACTCGACAAGATCCTGTGCCTCACTCGGCAGCACCGCGATCGGCTTTTCGACGAGGACATGCTTGCCTGCTTCGAGACAGGCCTTTGCAACGGCATAGTGCCCGGAGGTGGGCACGGCGACGCTGACGACATCAACGTGTTTGAGCAGTTCCGGCAGTCCACGGAATGCCTGCGCATGGTAGTTCTGAGCGATAGCTGAGGCCCGTTCGCCCTCTTGATCCAGGACGCCGACCAACGTCGCATCCGGTAATGCGGCATAGAGACGGGCATGATGCCGCCCGAGGTGCCCGACTCCAATCACACCGGCACGAAGTTTGACCATACTGTGTTTGGGGACGCCTGAGGGATCCTGCAATCCGACAAAGGATTGCCTTCCTCAAATCACCAGAAAATCAACCGACCAACACAACATCCCATCCTGACGATCATGCCTGCACTGTGGGTGTCGTGCTGGAGTCTTCTTCGCGAGCCACGCCGACAACAGCGATTCCTGCCTCCTCGGCATGGCGAAGGAGCACCTCTCGATCCAGCATGACCGACCGACCTGCCTCGACGGCAAGCACAGACGCCTTGACGGCGCGCATGATCTCAATGGTTCTTGGCCCGACAGCCGGCAAATCAAATCGAAGGTCCTGTTGGGGCTTGCACCGTTTCACGACAACCACTCCGTCTTTGGCGAGCGCGCCTCCACGCTTGATCGCCTCATCGGTTCCTTCAACCGCTTCGACGGCCACAATGGTTCGGTCCTTGACGACCACGCATTGCCCGATATCGAGACGCCCGGTCTCTCTCGCAACATCCCACCCATACCGGATATCGACCCATTCTTTTTTCGTAGGCTGACGAGAGGTCAACGTGCCTTCCGTGACCAATATTCCGTCAAGGCCGAACGTCGACTCGCAGATCGTGAGGCCGTCCTTTTCAAGTTCTGCCGCCAACGCACGGAGAATATCATCGTCCTTCCAGAGAACCAATTTCGTGGCCAACGCCAACACGCGAAAGTCAGGACGGGCGTTGCTGTAGATATGCGTCTTCTTAATGCCGCCCAGCATCACGACATTGCGTACACCGTCGGCCTTGAAGGCATTGATCAATTTATTGAGTTGGCCGATTTTGACCCAATGAATCCGGTCAACATGCTGCTCAAGCTCCGGCTCTGTTTCACCCTCATGAGCCACCGCAGACACATGAAGGCCCATCTTGCGGGCGTTATCGGAAAAGATGATCGGAAATCGCCCATTCCCGGCGATCACCCCGATTCGACCGTCCGCTATAGGCATGGTCGGCCCCATATCGCCATCGACGTCATACCGGTTGATCGAATTCACGCTCAAGGTCTGGACTGACGGCCCTGGAGATTCCACGCTTCGTCCCCTCCATAAACGTCAGAATCCTGGCCACATCCTCCTGCCCCTTGAACTCTTTCTTCGCCAACTTGATCGCCTCAGCCGTGCGATGACCTGTTCGGAAGAGCAGATCAAACGCCTTCCTCAGCAAAGCAATCCGGTCCGCCGAAAAGCCGTGTCGTTGCAAACCCACCGTATTGAGGCCGTACAGATGCGCACGATAGCCACCGGCCGCAAACGCAAAGGGCGGAATATCCTGACCGATCGCACAGCACCCTCCGACCATGACATAGTCTCCGATACGCACAAACTGCAGCACACCGGTCAACCCTCCGATAACGGAATGATCGCCAATCGTGATATGTCCGGCTAGGCTCGCCGCGTTGGCCATGATAATGTGGTTGCCGAGCCGGCAATCGTGCGCCACATGTACATACGCCATCAGAATGCCCTTGGACCCGAGAGCGGTCACTCCCCCACCTTGGACGGTTCCCCGGTTGATCGTGACATACTCGCGGATCACGTTGTCATTGCCGATGATAACCTTCGTCGGTTCCCCTTTATACGCCAGATGCTGAGGGGGTCCGCCAATGGAAGCGAAGGGGTGCACTTCGTTTCGCTCCCCAATCTCCGTCCACCCATCAATGTTCACATGAGAGAGGAGGCGGCTCCCCTTTCCGATAGCCACGTGTTCTCCAACGACACAGAATGGCCCGACCTCGACGTCAGTATCGAGCGTGGCCTTGGGATGGACAATCGCTGATGGATGTATCTTCACACCTGCCCCCTTTACAATTCGTCAGCCGTCAACCACGATCCTTCACCCACACCCTCGCGACCCCGTACCCATCCGAGCTTGCGGCGTGGAGGTTGACACGTGACGATGATTTATTATTGCCCTTCGGTCTTGCCTTCCATCACCATCGCGGTCACTACCGCCTCGCACACCACCTCATTGTCGACGAATGCCTTCCCCTGCATCTTCCAGAACGGCGGACGTTTCTTGAGCACTTCGATCTCAAACCGTAACTGATCGCCCGGAACGACCGGTTTCCTGAATTTGGCTTCCTCAATACCCGTCAAATACATGATGGTCTTGCCGACCGTCCCGCCAGACTTGAAGACCAGCACGCCCCCGGCCTGCGCCATGGCCTCAATAATCAACACACCCGGCATAACAGGGCGCCCCGGGAAATGGCCCTGAAAAAACGGCTCATTGACCGTCACATTCTTGATCCCGACGATCCGCTTATGTGGTTCAAACTCTTTGACTCGATCCACCAACAGGAAGGGGTACCGGTGGGGAAGTAATGCTTGAATCTCAGCCTGCTCGACCGATGCCATTGACCTGCCTCCTCTCCGTCTTTGACCTAAGGGTTTTGCCGATCAAACTCTTTCACGACCAGCTCTGTCACATCCAATGCCGCCTGGTGATAGAGCACAATGCGCAGCATCGAGTCATTGCCTTTGTCGAGGATGGCCGCATAGCCTTCTTTTTGAGCGACGGCTTGGGCGGCTGCCGCGATCTTTCGTGAGTATTCTGCGACCATTTCGCCCCGCTTCTGCTGCACCTCGCGATTGAACTCTTGCACCCGATGCTGATAGGCCTCGACCTTGCCCCGCAACTGCTCCTCCTTCTCTTGACGGACAGCGTCGGTGAGCTTGGCATTCGGATCTTCCAACGCTTGCTGTAATTCCTTGAGCTCCTGCTCATCAGAACTGATAATCTTCTGCCTGGTCTGGGCATAGCCCGCCATATCTTCCAACGCCGCCTTCCCTGCCTTGCTTCGCTCAAAGATGAGCTGCTGATCCATCACGCCTACCTTGGCTGATGCTCCCGCAAACAGCGGCGCCACCCATTGAACCGTGCACCACAGAACGACCAGCACGATGATATTGGTACGATTGATCATGACTTACCTCCCGCAGACACTATGGATATTCGCGATTAAACGTTTCGATCACTTGATTTGAAATATCCAACCCGTCCTCATGATAGATGGTCGGGCCGCCCTTGCTCTTATCAACTACCACCTGCACTCCCAACCCCTTTGCGACTTTTGCAACCACCGCTTCGACCTTGTCACGGAACCCTTCCAAGACATCCTTCTGCTTTTCTTGAACCTCTCGATTCAATTCCGCGGCCTTTTGTTGATACTCCTGCATGCGTCGGCGAAATTGTTCCTCGCGTTCCCGTTTCGCCGTGGGACTCAGAATGGACGCCTGCCGCGCAAAGTCCTCCTCCATCCGCCGCAGCTCCCGCTCCTCTGACTCCATCAACGCCTGTCGATTCTTGGAGAAGGAGGCCAAAATGTCCTTCGCCCGTTTCCCCACATTCGTTTCGTTCAGAAGGCGCTGCGCGTTGATCACCCCGATTTTGCTCTCAATCTTGGCGCCCGAGCTCGCACACCCGCCGACAACCAACACAAGGCCCATGACACCCGACATCCAACTACGCCGCCAGACCGTGGACCGTGACCACATCCTGTTCACCCTCAGCTCCGTCACAACAACACTCCCTCTAGAACAAGGTTCCGATCGTAAACTCGAACACGCCGGCTCGCTCCCCGGTTCGCGCGTCAAGATTGATCCCATAGGCCACTCGCAAGGGACCGAAGGGAGAGATCCACCGCCCTTCAAGACCTGCAGCAGGCCGCAAATTGATCGACAACGGCTCACTCTCCTCAAACCCTTTGCCATAGTCGAAAAAGATCACCCCGTTCAACTTGGCCTCCGCAGAGATCGTGAAGATCAACTCGCCGCTGAAGATCAACTGCTTCGCGGCTCCGATAGGGGCACGAGTCGTGGGAACGACGGGACCCGCACGTCCGAACGCAAATCCGCGCATGGTGTTGATTCCACCCACGAAGAAGCGTTCACTGAGTGGGATCCGCGTCGTGCCACCCATCGCTTGAACCTCTCCGTAGCGAGCCCGCAGCGACACCCTCATGTCGAACGGCAACGGAGTGACCTTGATCACATCAACATGGTACTTGATGAAATTGTTGGTCCCACCCATCAGGGGCGTCCCGATATCAAACCCACCGCCGATCCGCCAACCGGTCCTGGGATCGAGGTAATAGTCTCTGGTATCCCGAAAGAGCGCGAATCGAAACCCCGTCGACGACTGTGTTCCCAGCTGCTCGCACACGACGGGGACCAGCTCACGCCCCGGCTCGCAGATCCCGAATTGTGGATTTCTGAATGTGATTTGCTCGCCGAAGATACTGACGCTCCCCGTCACATACTCCGATAACCATCGGCCCAGCGTGACATTTCCGCCGGTCCGTTCCTCAAAATAGGACAGATAGTTCGTCATACTGCGATACCCGTCCACCTGAAGCGAGGTCAACGAATCATAGAGGTAGGGATTGCGGAAGGTGATGGACCCGAGGCTTCGGCGTTGGCCCAGCTGCCCGCGGATGCGACCGAGGTATCCGTACCCGCCCAAATTTCCCTGCGTAATATCGGCGATCGCCACGAGCCGGTCGAGGGTGCTAAAGCCTCCGCCAAGGCTGAACATGCCGGTCGGTTTTTCCTTCACCCGTACGTTTAGATCCACCTTGTCCGGCGCAACCTGATTCGGCAGAATTTCGACGGTCTCGAAGAAATTCAGGTTATTCAATCGCTGAAAACTTCGCTTCAGCGAGGCGGTGTCGATCACATCTTGCTCATCGACTCGTATTTCCCGTCGAATGACGTTATCGCGGGTTTTGTCGTTTCCATGGATATTGATCTGCCGAATCCGCATCATTTCGCCTTCTTTCAGGCTGAAGATGATACTGACCGTCCGTTCTTCATTGTTCGGATTGACGCTGGGCACCACCTCGGCAAAGGAATATCCCTTACTGCCATACAAGTCCGTCAGCCTGGTGATCTCATCGCGAATCTTGGCACGCTGAAAGATCTCCCCGTCCTTGATCTTCAATCCTTGACGAAGCTCAGGGTCCTCGAACACCGTGAACCCGCGAAACCCGACTGAACTCACGGTAAACGGTTCTCCCTCAGAAATGGCATAACTGACAATGAACCATTTTTTGTCTTCGGTCAGTTCGACCGATGGTTGACCGACTCGCGCGTTGAAGTACCCCTTATTGAGCAACACTTCCCTGATCCGCTCGACATCATTCCCCATTTCTTCACGCTTGAGCACACCGGCATCAGAGAAGAACGAGGGAAGTTTCAATTTCGTCAGAAGGCCATACCAGGGGATCCACTCTCTGGTCGCCATGACCGTGAGTAATTCGGCCTTGCTCACCCCGGTCAGTCCTTCAAAGATCACCGTCTTGACTCTCGCCTTCTCTCCCTCGTTCACATGAAAGATCAGGCGCATCCGATCGTCATCGATGGCTTGAATCACCGGAATGACTTGCGCCGTGTAGTACCCGTCCTGCTGATAGGCGAGACGCAGTCGTTCGGCACTTTCCTTGACCTGTTGCTGATCGAGAAACGTCTGACTCTTGATGGTCGTTTTCTCCTTCAACTTCTCGTCGCTCAGATGCTCATTTCCGTCAAAGACGACCTCGCTGATGAAGGGTTTTTCCCGCACAACAAACGTCACCGCCATACCGGCTGCAACCGACTCGGTTTCCACCTGCACATCCTCGAAAAACCCTGTGTCGTACAGAATTCGAATCTGACCACGCACATGTTCCGCAGTATAGGAATCATCAGGTTTGAGGGTGAGACGACCAACAATCGCTGCGACCTCAATCCGTTTGGCCCCCCGGATGTCGATCGAGGCCACCTTAGGCTCACCCCCCTGCCCAAACACATCAAGCCCACCCCAAAAGATAGAAGCCACCAGCGCCGCGACCATCAGTGATCGGGATCTGTAGACGGCATGCCCGGTCACCAATGAGGCTTCCTCTGGTGCAAGGTGGAGGTGGACGGCAGGGACGATATCATCATTCTCGGTTCCGCACGATACGTAATAAGTCCGGGGCTCTTGATCTCACACATAGTGCATACCAGTCCCCTACTGGCAGCGTTCTCACCACAGATTCCTCGCTCAAGACAGTGACCCGGTCAGTCTTTGAACACCGCACAGACTTGCAAAAATTCTGGATTATATTGAGGTCCCCACACATTGTAAAGCAGCGACCCAACTCTCACGTCGAGATTCACCGGTACCCTACGCTCCATAGCTATCGAACCATGCACACTGGTTCCGCCCGATTCCCCTACGAGCACACGTACGACTACTTGCAGCTCTTGCCGAGAAAGAGATCATTCATGACAACATGCCGTATTGCGGCAAGTCATGGTGCGACTCCACAAGGAATCGGCCGTCACCGAATTCCAACACATTCTCTGTGATCATCGAGTACTCAATTCACATTCCGTACAATCAGTTCGTCTGTTTCTTGACTTCACTCAATTCATCACATACTATCCTCACATGTCTCGCCTCACAGTCAGAAAAGCCGTCATCCCTGCCGCTGGTCTGGGCACGCGGTTCCTTCCCGCGACCAAAGCCTCCCCTAAGGAGATGTTGCCCCTGGTCGACAAGCCGCTCATTCAATATACGGTTGAAGAAGCGGTGGCCTCGGGCATCGAAGATATCATTATAATCACGGGGCGCGGCAAACGTGCCATTGAAGACCACTTCGACCGTTCCGTCGAGTTGGAGGAAAACTTAAAGGGAACAGGAAAGAGCCAAGTTCTCCATCAGATTCGGCAGATTTCCAACCTCGCGAACTTCTGCTATGTCCGCCAGTCGGAAGCGCTGGGGTTGGGGCATGCCGTCTTATGCGCCCAACACCTGATTGGAGACGAACCATTTGCGGTGATTCTGGGAGACGAAATCATCGACGCCGATGTGCCGGGACTCGCTCAGTTAATCCACGTCTATAAAAAACGACACGGGGCAGTCCTTGGAGTCCAGGACGTTCCGAAGGCGGATGTCAGTCGATATGGCATTGTCACTCCCAAACGCCTCTCTCACGGGTTACATCGGGTTGAGGATTTGGTTGAGAAACCGTCGCCTGCCGATGCACCGTCCACGCTCGCCGTGATCGGCCGCTATGTACTTCCTCCGGAAATCTTTCCTATCCTGAGAAAAACAACTCCAGGGAAAAATGGAGAAATTCAGTTGACCGATGCGCTCAAGACACTGGCAAAGAAATCTCCGATGTATGCGCTCGAAGTCGAGGGCCAGCGCCACGACGCTGGAGACAAACTGGGCTTTTTGATCGCCACCGTAGAGTTTGCCTTAAAGAACCCAGCATTGGGAGCGGAATTCCGCGACTACCTCTCGACCAGAATGCACACCACATCGAATAACCGTCGCGGATGATCCTGTCGGTTCTGATGGGCACACGGTCACAAGGATCTCAGCAACGGGCAGGAGCACCAAGCTTTACGATGAGCGGAGTGTTCGGTCAACACATCGCATAATCTCAATTGACTCTTCTTCCTGAACGCGACGTACTACAATTGAGGGGATCGAGCGCTCTACTACACGATAGCCGTAACAACCCCTGGTTCATAGGACCAGGGTTCTATGTATAGATAAACAGGACAGGTCCATATATTATGACCGACCCAAACGAGCACGATATCCAGGCGCCCCAAAATATTGAAGTTCCCAGCCAACTCCCGCTGTTGCCGGTTCGAGACATTGTCGTCTTTCCCTACATGGTGCTTCCGCTGTTCGTAGGGCGCGACATGTCGATCAAGGCCATCGAGGCCGCCTTGGCCGGCAACCGGATGATATTCCTGGCCACCCAAAAGGCACTGGATGTCGAGAACCCAACCCCCAAGGACATTCATACGGTTGGGACCGTCGGCATCATCATGCGGATGCTGAAGCTGCCGGATGAACGCATCAAGATCCTGGTTCAAGGCATCGCCAAAGCCAAGATCAATAAATATATCCAAACGGACCCGTACTACTCCGTTCGCATCGACAAGGTCCCTGACACGAAACCCGCGGCCGCGCCGTTGGAAGCCGAAGCCGTGATGCGGACCGTCAAGGAACAGATCGAGCGAATCGTCAGCTTGGGCAAAGTCTTGATCCCCGATGTCATGGTCGTCATCGAAAATCTCGAGGAGCCCGGGCGCTTGGCCGACATGGTCGCCTCCAACCTTGGCCTCAAAGTCGACACGACCCAAGCCGTCTTGGAAATTGCCGACCCGATTCGGCGGCTTCGCCAGGTCAGCGACATTCTCGGGAAAGAAATTGAAGTCCTCTCCATGCAGCAGAAGATCCAGGCGCAGGCCAAGGGCGAGATGGACAAGACCCAGCGCGAATACTTTCTCCGGGAACAGCTCAAAGCGATTCAGAAGGAGTTGGGTGAACTGGACGAACGAGCGGAAGAAATCACGGAATTCCGCAAACGCATCAAAGACGCCAAGATGCCGGAGAAGGTCCTGAAGGAAGCAGACAAACAGCTGAAGCGCCTGGAAAAAATGCATCCGGACACGGCCGAGTCTGCCACCGTCCGGACCTATCTGGAATGGATGGTCGAGTTGCCGTGGTCGAAGCGGTCGAAGGACACGCTTGAATTGAAAGCCGCCGCCAAGGTGCTGAACGACGACCACTACGACCTTGAAAAGGTCAAGGAACGCATCCTGGAATATCTGGCCGTTCGAAAACTCAAGGAAAAAATGAAGGGACCGATCCTGTGTTTCGTCGGTCCCCCTGGGGTAGGGAAAACCTCCTTGGGTAAATCGATTGCCAAAGCCCTCGGCCGCGAGTTTGTGCGCATCAGTTTGGGCGGTGTGCGGGACGAGGCGGAAATTCGAGGCCATCGCCGCACCTACGTCGGAGCATTGCCGGGCCGTATCATCCAAGGCATGAAGCAGGCGGGGACTAGCAATCCCGTGTTCATGTTGGACGAGGTGGACAAGGTGGGAATGGATTTTCGAGGCGACCCCTCTGCCGCTTTACTGGAAGTGCTCGACCCGGAACAGAACACAACCTTCACCGACCACTATCTCGGAGTCCCTTTCGACCTGACCGAAGTGATGTTCATCACCACGGCCAATTTGATCGATCCGATTCTGCCCGCATTGCGCGATCGGATGGAGGTTATCGAGATCCCAGGGTACACCGAAGAAGAGAAACTCGGCATCGCCCAGCGCTACTTGATTCCGCGCCAACTTGAGGAACACGGCATCACGAACAAACACGTGCAGCTCTCAGAACCTGCCATCAGACAAATCATCTCCCACTACACCAGGGAAGCCGGAGTTCGAAATCTTGAGCGAGAGATTGCAAATGTCATGCGCAAGGTCGCGAAGAAAGTGGCTGAGGGCAAAGGGCAGGGATTCTCCATCGATCCCTCAAATCTGAATAAATACTTAGGCGTCTCAAAGTACGTGCCGGAGGCTGAGTTGGAGCAAGATGAGACCGGTGTCGCCACCGGTCTGGCCTGGACCGAGGCGGGCGGCGATGTGCTGTACATCGAGGCGACCGTCATGAAAGGCAAAGGCCAGTTGACCCTCACCGGTCACCTTGGCGATGTCATGAAGGAATCTGCACAGGCTGCGCTCAGTTACGTCCGATCGCGTGAAACAACCCTCCACCTCAACCCCAGAGTGTTCAGCAAGCAAGACCTCCACATCCATGTCCCAGCCGGGGCCATCCCCAAGGACGGACCCTCGGCCGGCATCACGATGGCCACCGCGATTGCCTCAGCCTTCTCTGGAATTCCCACCAGGCGGGACCTGGCCATGACCGGAGAGATCACCTTGCGGGGCCGTGTGCTCCCGATCGGAGGGCTGAAAGAAAAGATCCTGGCGGCCAAACGGGCGAAGCTGACGACCGTCATCCTGCCTCGTCGGAACAAGAAGGATCTTGAAGAAATTCCCAAACACCTCCTGAAAGGCATTCAGCTGGCGTTTGTCGACACCATGGACGACGTGATGAAGATCGCGCTCCGTCGACCTGGGAAGACGCCGCCCACTTCGAAGAAACAACCAGCCACTCCGGCTCCAGCCCGCATCCGTCCTCTCCGATCAGGCAAAGGGCGGCGGTCGCCAGAGCTCCCAGCCACGGCGCTGGCTGGCCGGATCCCGGCACGTTCATAGGATCGCCTGGTGGCCAATCGCAAGGCCAAGTCGGCTCTTCAGGAATTCCCGCTGATCCGAGGACTCGCACGTCGGTTCGCTCACCGTGCGCCAGGACTGATCCGGGGCATCGGTGATGATGCGGCGGTTGTGGAACCCACCTCGCAAACCTGGTGGCACATCACGACAGACTTGCTTGCTGAAGGCATTCATTTCGACTTCACATCTGCGTCTCCCCAGTCCATCGGCTATCGGGCCGGTATGGCCAACCTCAGTGATCTTGCCGCCATGGGGGCGGACCCTCGCTATATGGTCGTCTCACTTGCCATCCCGAGAACATTGAAACCATCGCACATCGTCAAAATCTATACCGGCTTGATGAACGCATGCCGCCGCGATCGTGTTGCGCTTATTGGTGGAGATACCTCTGCCTCAAAAACCGGTCTCTTTCTCAATATCACGCTTATCGGCACCACCCCCACACAACAGGCGCTCTTTCGTCACGGAGCTCAGGTTGGAGACCTCATCTACGTCACTGGAACGCTCGGGGACTCTCTCGCCGGCCTTCGCATCGTGATGCCGCTCCACAGCACTCCACGCTCAATCAAGAGCAGGATCGCGCTGTCCTCCTCGCATCAACGATTTCTGGTAGGCCGCCACTTGCAGCCAACCGCAAGAGTGGCCGAGGGACGGTGGCTGAATCAGCAGCGACTGGCATCCGCCGCCATCGATGTGTCTGACGGCCTGTCGGGAGATCTTCGTCATTTATGCGAGGCGAGCCGGGTCGGCGCCGAAATCGAACTTGACAAACTCCCGATCTCGACAGCCTGCCACGCCTACGCCAAAGCAACTGGCTGCCCACCGTTTCAGCTCGCGCTCACCGGAGGCGAAGACTATGAACTGCTCTTCACCGCCGCTCCAAGCTCCCGGAGTACGATTGAACAGCAAGCCCGCACCCGCGGCTATCGCGTCACCTGCATCGGCAACGTTCGCCCGAAACGATTCGGAATTCAGATGTCATCCGGCGGGAGGAGGGTGCCTCTGCCGCTTACCAGCTACGAGCATTTTCACTGATGTCCGAACTCAGCAAACAGCGGGTGAAAGGAGGCCGATCGTTCCGTGCACTCCTGCGCCAAGTCCTTCATCTGCAAGAATCTCCGCGACGGACAGCCTTGGCCTTCGCCTTGGGCGTGTTTATCGCCTTTTCACCGGCCTATGGCCTCCACACGGCCCTGGTGGCGCTCTGCACCTGGTTGTTTGGTCTCAACTTTGTTGCGTTGTTGACTGGGGCATTGATCAATAACCCCTGGACCATCATTCCAATCTTAGGCGCAACCTATTGGACCGGAGCCTTCTTGCTAGGACGCACTGATACACCGACCTTCGACTGGCACGATTTGAGCTTCAGCGGGATCTATGATCAAGTCCTCCCATATGCCGGGCCATTTGTGCTGGGAGGTTTTATCCTCAGTATACTCGGCACCTTGGTCTCATACCCCGCCGCCTATTTTTTCATTACAAAGTACCGGCCTGGGGCAACATCCAACATGGCTGAACCATTGCCGCCCTCTGACCGCGTGGGCTAAGATATTTTCCAACTATGGAATCGATAGACCGTCCTGATGCCCCCTATGACGGATCGGCACTCATCGCCGATCCGATCCACAAATACGTCACCTTTACCGTTCCATTTGCAAATCCCGACCCGCACGAACATACCGAGAAGGACCTCATCGATTCCCCCTGGGTCCAGCGACTGCGGTACATCTATCAGCTACAAAGTGCCCGGTGGGTCTATCCGTCCGCCGAACACACCAGATTCGTCCACTCCTTAGGGACCATGCATGTGGCAGGACGATTCGCTCGACATTTGTACCCTTTTCTGAAAAACACCGTCAAAGACGTGCCGTCTGCCAATTATGTTGAGGAGCTCTTGCGGATCACGGCCCTGGTGCACGACATCGGACATGGTCCGTTCTGTCATTTCTTCGACGACAACTTTCTCCACGGATTCGGCCTCACCCATGAACGGTTGGGACAGATTATCATCCGAGACCACCTTGCCCCCTTGATCAAGAAGATCCGCCGCAGCCCTTCAGGCCCCTTCGCCAAAGGTGAAGAGTTGAACCCGGATCAGATCGCCCATCTGATCCTCAAGGAAAAAGGCAAGGACAACTCCCGCCTCCCTCGATGGCTGAACATGCTCCAACCGGTCATCTCCGGAAGCTATACGGGAGACAATTTGGATTACGTCTTGCGGGACTCGTACATGTGCGGCGTCGCAGTAGGGCCGGTCGATCTCACCCGATTGATTCATTACACCATCGTGACCGAGAAGGGCTTCACCATTCATAAGACCGGGCTTCCGGCGCTTCAGATGTTCCTCAACACCCGGATGTACCTCTACTCCAATGTGTATTTCCATCGCACAACCAGGGCCATCGACATCCATCTTCGCGATATTTTCGGAGACACGATGAAGCTCATCTGTCCCCGCAATCCCCGAAAGAACATGGATGGCTATTGTCGGCTGACCGATTGGTCGCTCTTGGAGGAAGTCCGAGGATGGACGAACAGTCGACACAAGACCCGTCGCCAGTTGGGACAAGAATGGACAAGAATCCTGAACCGCGATATCAAGTGGAAAATGGCTTACAGCACGACCTTGAAAGAAAAGGGGCAGGAGCGCGGTATGGCCTTCCCCAGCCATGGACACTTTGAGCAGCAAATTATGAAGGAGCTACCGACTCGCTTGAAGCGATGTCCCTTTCGGGTGGACATGGCTCTGTTGGATCCGCGGCCTGATCCGAAGGATTCACGAGGCAATCCCTTGTACGTCTATGATCCCGGCACAGGCCAGGTTTCGACCGAGTTGTTGGAAGAGTGTTTAGATCTGCTACCCACGAGGCTGGTCCAGTTTCGGATTTACTCACCAGACCATGCCCACGACGCCGCCCTCTCGCAAGCTGCCGCAACCGTGCTGAATAAAACTCCGATGAGTCTGGAATCACACTGCTGAATGCTCTCTCCTGACTCGAAAGAGCCGATCAAAGCGGTTTGCTGTCTGGCCCAACTGAAGAAGAAGCCCAAACAGCTGAACCCGAAGGCAGGTCAGCTGCTCCATGACATTCCCGAAGCATCACGATTGGAGCGGCAGATACCAGCTATTAGAAATGATGCTGATCGTCAAGGCAAACGCCCGGCTGTTGTGTATTGAGAACAGACTGGAGGACATGATCATATCCTACTGGACATTACGAGGCTCAGAGCTTTTTGCTTCCCAAAGGCCGTACCTATTGCAAGGCGGTGAGGTACTCTCCCAAGGTCGCATCCAGCCTCCGGTGCATGAAATACTGAAAGGGCGTCAGATGACCCCGGTTGTCAATAGTGGACGCCATGAGTTGCAGCCTCACGCCGCCGGCTGTTGACGGGCCCACTGCTGGGCAAATGCCACGGGCGAGCGATTCCCGAGCCGGGAGTGCCGCCGCTGACGGTT
>JAOUGT010000066.1 GCA_029865485.1 Nitrospira sp. | reverse complement strand
CATTTTGACTCAACTTCTTAGCCGCACGAAAGGTGCTCGATAGGATTTCACCATGAAACCCACTTCGCTCAAGAAAATCGTCCTGGCGTACTCCGGAGGACTCGACACCTCGGTCATCCTCAAGTGGCTGCAAGAAACGTATCACGCTGAAATCATCGCCTTTTGCGCCGATCTTGGTCAGGGAGAAGACCTGAACGCCGTGAAGAAGAAGGCCCAGGCGCTGGGTGTGAAGAAGGTCTATGTCGAAGACCTGCGGGAGACGTTCGTCAAAGACTACGTGTTTCCAATGTTGCGAGGGAATGCCTTGTACGAGGGCTGTTATCTGCTGGGGACATCCATCGCCCGCCCACTGATCGCCCGTCGGCAAGCCGAGATCGCCCTGAAAGAAGGTGCGGAAGCGGTCTCGCACGGAGCGACAGGGAAAGGAAATGATCAGGTGCGCTTTGAGCTCACCTATATGGCACTCGCCCCACAGCTCAAGATTATCGCCCCCTGGCGGGAATGGACCATGCGATCTCGCCGCGAACTCATTGAGTATGCCGAACGGCATGGCATCCCCGTGACCGCGACCAAAGCCAAGCCGTACAGCACGGACCCCAACCTGTTCCACATCAGCTATGAAGGCGGAATTCTCGAGGACCCCTGGGAATCGCCGCCCGACGAAATCTTCCAGTTGACCGTCTCTCCGGAGAAGGCGCCGAATAAGGCACAGGAAGTCGAAATCGAATATCACGCAGGCAACCCTGTCGCAGTCGATGGAAAGAAGATGCGCCCCGCCGCTCTCCTTGCCTATCTCAACAAATTAGGCGGCGCCCATGGGATCGGCCGGGTTGATCTGGTGGAAAACCGCTATGTCGGAATGAAATCACGTGGAGTCTATGAAACACCTGGAGGCACGATTCTCCATGTGGCGCATCGAGGGATCGAGTCCCTGACGATGGACCGTGAAGTCTTGCATTTCCGTGACAGTTTGATCCCGCGGTTTGCCGGCTTGATTTACAACGGTTATTGGTTCAGTCCCGAGCGTGAAATGTTGCAAGCCGCGATCGATGATGCCCAGAAAGACGTCAGCGGCATTGCACGGGTGAAGCTCTATAAGGGAAGCTGTACATTGGCAGGGCGCAAATCGAAACGATCACTGTATCGATTAGACATCGCCACATTCGAGGAAGATGAGGTCTATAACCAGAAGGACGCGGAGGGGTTCATTCGCCTGAGCGCCTTGCGCCTCAAGATTCGCGCACAAAGAAAGAAAGCCTCTTCCTAATGGTCCGGCGCAGATCTCAGCCGAAGGCAGCCGACCGCGCAGGGAAAGCCTGGGATGGCCGGTTTCGCGAGAAGACCCATCAATTGGTTGAAGCGTTTACGCGTTCGGTGATGGTCGATGGTCGACTCTACGCCGAGGACATCGCCGGAAGCATCGCCCACTGCAAGACCCTGGCGAAGGCGAAGATCCTGACCGAAACAGAGACTCGAAAGATCATCCGTGGGTTGGAGACGGTAAAAATTGAGCTCGATCGCGGGAAATTCAAGTTTACCCCGCAAGACGAAGATATTCACATGGCGATCGAACGGCGCTTAACTGAGCTCATCGGCCCCTTGGGAGGGAAACTCCACACAGGCCGAAGCCGAAATGATCAGGTTGCATTGGATATTCGACTGTATTTGCGTACCCAGCTGGACAAGCTTCAGTCACAATTGGTCGGTATGCAACGTGTACTGGTGGCCAAGGCAGGAGAGAACCGTACGGTGATCATGCCGGGCTATACCCACCTTCAACGGGCCCAACCGGTCCTATTTGCCCATCACCTGCTGGCCTATGTTGAAATGCTCGAACGGGACAAGGGCCGACTGCGTGACGCGAGGAGCCGAGTCAACGTCATGCCGCTGGGCTCTGGTGCGTTAGCCGGTACGAATTATCCGATCAACCGGCAGTACACGGCAGAATTGTTGAACTTTCCTGCCGTCACCGCCAACAGTATGGATGCGGTGTCCGATCGCGACTTCACGATTGAAGTGGCCTCGGCCCTTTCCATCGTGATGATGCATTTGTCACGGCTCAGCGAAGAATTGATCCTATGGGCCTCGCAAGAATTCCAATTCGTCGACTTGCCCGATGCCTTCTGCACGGGAAGCAGCATGATGCCGCAGAAGAAGAACCCGGACATTCCGGAGTTGGTTCGGGGGAAAACAGGTCGCGTGTACGGGCACTTGCTCAATCTACTGACTCTGCTGAAAGCCCTGCCCCTCACGTATAATCGCGATTTGCAGGAAGATAAGCCTTCGCTCTTTGATGCGCTTGATACTGTAGCCTCCTCATTGGAAGTCATGACCGAACTGATGCGTCACATACGAGTCAACCATGAGACGCTTGCCCGTGCATTGCAAGGAGGCGGATTGCTGGCCACCGAACTGGCCGACTACTTGGTCATGAAGGGGGTGCCGTTTCGTGAGGCACATGGCATTACAGGACGGATCGTCCGTGCTGCTCTCGATCAAGGGCGTGACATCACCGATCTCTCACTCGAAACCTTACAAGGATATTCTGGGCGGATTGCACAAGACGTGTTTACACGGTTGACAGCTGTAGCCGCAATCGATCGCAAAGGCCAAATCGGTGGTACCGCTCGAGCTCAAGTGGCACAGCGAATCAAAAAACTGGAGAAACTCCTCTCGTGAACGCCCTGGTGATTCTGCTCTCAATAGGGGTGTTGATCGGCTGCGGCGTCGTGGGCACCCCCGTTCCACCTGAATATGTGGGGGTAGCCCCTACTGTGGAAAAACAAAAAAAGCAACATGCTCTCCAGGCAGAGCGGGAGGCAGTGGATGCAGGAATTCCTGACCTAACCCTAGAAGGGCATGACATTGGGCTTCCACCTTCCCAGCCGGTGGGGAGCCGGTGAGACGTGATGAACGACGCTACCTTCATGAAGGATCACGACGATGAATAGTTTTGAGTACCAACAAGGCGAGTTGTATTGCGAGCAGGTACCTATCAGCCGAATCGCGAAAGAAGTGGGCACCCCTTGCTATATCTACAGCCATGAGACGCTCATTCGCCATTTCCATGCCTATGACAGCGCCTTCAAGGATATCCCCCACGTCATTGCCTTTGCGATGAAGGCCAACTCCAATCTCGCCATCCTGCGGCTGATGGCGAAGGAAGGAAGTGGAGTGGATATTGTCTCGGGGGGCGAACTTTTCCGAGCATTGAAGGCCGGCGTGCCTGCATCCAAAATCGTCTTTGCCGGGGTTGGCAAATCACCGGACGAGATTCGAGACGCGCTCAAGTCGGATATCCTCATGTTCAATGTCGAGTCCGCGGCTGAAATCCATGCGATCAATGACGTGGCGGCTTCGGTCGGCATGAAGGCTCGAATTGCGCTGCGGATCAATCCGGATGTGGACCCCAAAACACATCCGTACATTTCCACAGGGATGAAGAAGAGCAAATTCGGCATCGCCGCCGATCGTGCGCTAGAAGAATACAAAATGGCGTCCTCGCTCCGCCACATTGACGTCGTTGGAGTCCATGCCCACATCGGCTCGCAATTGACGGATGTGACACCTTTTGTAGACTCATTAAAGAAAGTCGTCGCGCTGATCGACACCCTGAAAGGCCATGGCATTCACATCCGCTATCTGAACATCGGCGGCGGACTCGGCATCACCTATTCTGATGAAAAACCGCCGTTGCCCCAAGATCTGGCTCACGCGATCTCGCCCCTCGTCAAAGATTTGGGGCTGACCCTGGTGATGGAGCCAGGCCGCGTCATCGTCGGTAACGCCGGCATTCTGGTGACCAAGGCGTTGTACGAAAAAGCCGGTGAGACAAAACACTTCGTCATCGTCGACGCAGCCATGAACGATTTGATTCGTCCCAGTTTGTACGGGGCCTACCATGAGATTCGACCGGTGAACGAAGCGGCAGTCCGCCGCCCTAAACAAATGGTCGATATCGTCGGACCTGTGTGCGAATCAGGCGACTTCCTGGCTAAAGAGCGCTCGTTGCCGCACATACAACCGGATGATCTGTTAGCAGTCATGAGTGCCGGGGCCTACGGCTTTGTGATGGCGTCGAACTACAACTCTCGACCGCGGGTCCCGGAAGTACTCGTAAAGGGTGGGGAGTTCTACGTCGTTCGTGAGCGTGAAACGTACGATGACCTCGTCAAAGGGGAGAGGATTCCGTCGTTCCTGGACAAAACGGAGTGAGCATGTTTACTGGATCTCTTGTCGCAATAGTGACGCCATTTCGAAAGGGTGGAATTGACGAACGGGCCCTGTCTGAACTGATTGAATGGCAGATTGCCAGCGGGACGAACGGCATTGTCCCGTGTGGAACGACCGGGGAGTCGGCCACCCTCTCTCACGATGAGCACAATCGAGTGATTGAGCTGACGGTGGAAGTTGTCCGTCGCCGTGTCCCGGTCATTGCCGGTACCGGCTCGAACAGTACGGACGAAGCGATTGCCCTTACAAAACATGCAAAACAAGCCGGTGCCGATGCCGCGTTGTTGATCACTCCCTACTATAACAAACCCACACAGGAGGGCCTGTACCGCCATTATCGAGCTATTGGTGAGGCCGTCGACCTTCCCTTGGTCCTCTACAACATTCCTGGGCGTACGGGAGTGAATATGCTCCCGGCCACAATTGCTCGTCTCACTGCCCTTCCGACGATTGTAGGAGTCAAGGAAGGAAGCGGATCCGTCCAACAAGCTTCGGATCTCGTACAGATGTGTGGCGACCGCCTTACAGTGCTGGCCGGTGATGATGCTCTCACTCTGCCAATGATGGCGGTGGGAGGGAAGGGCGTCATCACCGTTACAGCGAACATCATGCCAGCAGAAATGGCCGCGCTTGTAAAAGCTTTTGATGAGGGGAAGATTGCGGAAGCTCGACGTATTCATTTCAAGCTCTCCCCCCTCTTTGCTGCACTGTTCTTCGAAACGAACCCAATTCCTGTGAAGGAAGCATTGAGCTTGATGGGCAAGATCGACCAGGAACTGCGTCTGCCGCTTTGCCCGATGGCGCAAGACACACGGGAGAAATTGATTCAGGCCCTTAAGGATGCATCGTTGATCGCATGGTAACAATTCTGGTCGTGGGGAGAAGATGATCAAGGTCGTTGTAGCCGGAGCTGCCGGACGAATGGGATGCAGGCTGGTATCACTGGTGAGGGATTCCACCGCGTTGATGCTGGCAGGGGCACTCGAGGGGAAAGGCCACCCGGCATTGGGAGAGGATGCGGGTGAATTCGCTGGAGCAGGACGCGCTGGCATCCCGATCACAGAAGATCTCTCGGCCTTGATGGAGCGTGGGGAAGTCGTGATCGATTTTTCCTCTCCCGAAGCGACGCTTGATCATATGCGGACGGTCGCTCGCTCTCGACGCGCAGCGGTCATTGGAACGACCGGATTCTCAACGGGCCAGCTCGATGAACTCAAAACACTCGCCCAACACATTCCTTGTGTATTTTCTCCGAACATGAGCGTTGGCATCAACCTCCTCTACAAAGTCATCGGTGAAATGGCCAAGACCCTTGGCGATGACTACGATATCGAAGTGATTGAAGCACACCACCGGTTGAAGAAGGACGCTCCGAGCGGCACAGCGCTCAAGATAGCAGAGGTTCTCGCACGTTCCGTCAGCCGCGACTTGAATCAAGTGGGTGTCTACTCGCGTAAAGGATTGATTGGGGAGCGAACTAAAGGTGAAATCGGGATCCAAACCATTCGCGCCGGCGACATCGTCGGTGACCATACTGTTCTGTTCGGCGGCATGGGCGAACGCATAGAGGTGACACACCGAGCCAGCAGCCGCGACACCTTTGCTCGCGGCGCTCTTCGTGCTGCGAGATGGGTTGTTCGTCAACCACCGGGCCTGTATGATATGATGGATGTCTTGAGTCTTCGCTAGTCAATCAGAGGATATCTTGCTTCCAGCTGACTTCGGAGGGTGCTTTTTTCTCTCACCACGTAGCCGACCGCCTATCCATTTCCTCATTGGACAAACCAGATCAGCTTGAAGCCCGCCTCCGATCACCTCAGAAACGACAAGCTCCCCGTTGTTTTGTGGCCTTGAGGCTCTTCTCTTACCACCGGCCATGTGAAATGGCGGCGAGCTTAGCTCAGAGGAGATAACTCAATGGGCTATAACTTGGAAGGTAGCTGGACTGATCCATAACCTCCCAACCCTCTTGCCCATCGCGTGTAGTAGTTTGGGTGCAGACAGGAAGGACTAGTGTCGCGCCGTGATCGGCCGAGGTTCCTGATCTGCTGCTTTGCGACGACCACAGTTTAAACAGGCAAACACGGTGATCGCCAGCCCGGCATCCAAATCTACTGCTCGCTCTGGAAGCATTGCTCCATGGCATTTATCGCAGGTCTTCATAGGGGCACACTTTAGCATCATGAGATAGGGAAAACCAGTCCTCCTGAAGTACTGGATGCCGCCAAGCATGAGACCAATAAGACCTATTCGTAAATGGGCCGTATGATCCGTGAAATAGAATAGCTGCACCAATCAACGGATGGTGAACATCTTGACAGGTACAGCTGTGTCTCATAGTATTGTGGACCGATCATTAGCCAACCACTATGTATAGACTTATCCTTGTCAGTTTGCTCCTCACCATTCTTTACTATCTGCTCCGACAAATGTTTCGCGCCTTCAAAACTCCACTTCAGGATGGTCAGCAGAGTCCATCCACGCAGAGACCAGATGATGAACAAGACCAGATGATCGAGGACCCGGTCTGTCACATATTCGTCCCGAGACGAATAGCCCTAATCGAATCGATCGGAGGACGAGAATATTGTTTCTGCAGCAAAGAGTGCGCAGGGAGGTTTCGGAATGAACACCCTATCTAGCCATCGAGTCGTAGGCGAGACAACGCCGCGCTGTATGATGTAGATCAGAAAGAGATCTGCAGTCGCATTTCAGGTTAACAACCTGACGAATAGTTGTAGTCGGAGAGCTTTTCATCTTTGTTAAACTTCAGTGTAATTTGGCATTCGTTAGGCTTGAAGTTGAACAGCGGCGGGCCCGATTTTCCCCCAGCAATACTGTAGTAAGTCCAAGTTTCTCCTCCAAAAAACCGGGACGCTTTCCCGGCCGGAGCCCCCCAATTTTTTTCGAACCAAGCCTTGTCCTTTCCCTGAAGCTCAGCCGGCCTAAGCGAGGCTTCCAGGTAAGGATTGCTCCCCCCACAGGCAGTGACTAAGGTGCACATACACAACAGCTGAGCCAATCGTTGCATTACATTTTCTCCGGTATTTGATGGAGTGAAGGAAAATCCTAAAAATTCTAACGTTCAGTCGAACTTCTGTCAAACTTTGCATGGGTTGGGTTGCGCCGCGATTGAGTTCCACATAGAATGACCGATAAGTAAGTAGAATTGATATCCGCCCACGGTTTCCTTGTGACGAAAGGGACGATTATGAAAATCTATCTCGATACCGCCAATGTGAAGGAAATTCAGGAAGCCGCCAGCTTCGGGCTGCTCGATGGAGTGACCACGAACCCCTCCTTGGTTGTGAAGGAAGGCCGGAGTTTTCGGGAAATGCTGCAAGAGGTGTGTAAGATCGTTGATGGACCGATCAGCGCCGAGGTCGTGAGCATCGAAGCAGACGCCATGGTCAAGGAAGGCAAAGAGCTGGCCAAAATTCATAAAAATATTGTGGTGAAATGCCCTTTGATTCCAGAAGGATTGAAAGCCACAAAGCGGCTGGCTGCCGAAGGCATCAAGGTGAACGTCACTCTCTGCTTTTCCCCTACCCAGGCCATGTTAGCGGCCAAAGCCGGTGCCTGGTGCGTGTCACCGTTCATCGGACGACTCGATGACATCAGCTCGAACGGCATGGAGCTTATCCGGCAGATCCTGACAATTTATAAGAACTACGATTATAAGACGCTGGTATTAGTGGCAAGCGTCCGTCATCCGCAGCACGTCGTGGAGGCGGCCTTAGCGGGTGGCCATATTTGCACAATGCCCTACAGCATATTCCAGGCTCTTTTTAAGCACCCGCTCACCGATTCGGGCCTCAAGAGGTTTCTCGACGATTGGAAAGCCAAAGGGCAGCAGTAGCCCTTGCGGTGGATGCACGGGCAATGCACAAGACTGAATGGGTGTAAGACATTGGGCTAAGGCTGAGTCGTTAAAACTGACTTCAGAGTCCGTCTATTTCTTTCCTGGCCCTCTGAAAGACAGCGTGGAACATCGGCCTGGTTAATTTTCCCGTAAACGTGTTTTGCTGGCTGGGGTGATAGGAAGTCAGCAAGGTCACTCCCCAGGGAAACCGGTAGGCACTTCCATGTCCAAACTTGGGAGCAGGTACCGGAATCGTACGACCATGAGTGCGACAGGTCTTGAGGTAGTGGTCGAACGCAATTTTCCCCAATGCAACTACGACGCGATGATCCTTCAGTAAACGAGCTTCGGCCTGCAAGTACTGGCTACAGCGCTCAAACTCGTCCGGCGCGGGCTTATTCCCTGGTGGCGCACACCGCACCGTCGAGCCAATGTAACAGTCTCTCAGAGTCAGGCCATCCGCTCTGGACCGCGACTCCGCTTGATTAGCGAATCCATAGCGATACAACGCCTCATACAGCCAATCACCGCTCCGGTCACCGGTAAAGACACGGCCCGTCCGATTTCCACCGTGTGCCGCAGGCGCCAATCCCAGAACATAGAGTCGGGCGTGAGGGTCTCCGAATCCAGGAAGGGGACGTCCCCAGTAGACCCAATCACGATATTTCCTTCGTTTCTGCGCTGCAATCGTCTGTCGATAGACAACCAAACGAGGACAAGCCGTGCAATCGGTGATAGTCTTGTTCAGAATTGTCAGAGTTCGCATAAAGGAGTTCCAGTGTAGCATGAAGGAGAAGTCCATTCTGCTTGCCGGTCGTTCGGGAAGCTGATAGCTTCACTGCGTGTCACCTTGCCGCTTGTTCTCGTTATGATTTAGAGGAGCCTGTGAATGATGACCTGTTGGGTACGGTCTTTGATTTTGACGGCTGGAGTGATATTCCCGGTTGCCACAATGCCGGTCCTCTCATTAGCTACGACAGATCCTGGTGCAACTACTGGACAGAAACTGGAGACTGAAAAGGATCTGCTAGTGCCAGATCTGTTGGATGGCCAGGCTGAACCGGAAGACCGCCTGGTGATTCTGCCGGAAATTAAACGCGAAGGAGAACGATTCTTTCTGAGTTCGTTCAAGCTGCCGGATAAGATCACGTTTGCCGGAGTTCAGGTTCCTCTGGATAACTGGCAAGTGAGAGAGCGGATCGAATATGAATTCTATCAATTCCTAGAAGATCAAGGCGAGAGTATCATTCTCGCCAAGCGTACCGGTCGCTGCTTCCCTCCAGCAGAAAAGCAGTTGGCAGAAAGCGGATTGCCCGACGATCTGAAGTATATGTTGTTGGTCGAGAGTAAATGCATTTCTGCGGCGTACTCGAAGGCGAAGGCTTCGGGCCCCTGGCAGTTCATTCCCTCTACCGGCCGTCGCTATCGGCTCAAGAGTGATGCGGTTCGAGATGAACGTCGCAATCTGGAAATGTCAACGGAAGCGGCAGTGAAATACCTCAAGTATCTCAAAGATTTTCAGGATAACGATTGGTTCCTGGCCATGGCTTCCTACAACGCCGGTGAAGAGCGTATTCGCAAGCTGCTCAAGGAACAAAAAATTTCCGACTATTGGAAGATGCACGGCCCTCGGGAGACCATGCGATACGTCCCTCGTATTATTGCCGCGAAGGAAATATATTCCCAGCCGGAGAAGTATCTTGGACTGACTAAAAAAGATCTTTATATGCCATTGGAGACAGAAACCATCACCGTGAACGTGAAGGAATCTCAACGAGCGTTGACGTCCGTCGCGGAAGAGTTCGGCACGTACCTACTCGAGCTCAAAATGCTGAATCCGGAGTTCAAGAAGGATATGCTCCCTCGTGGGTCCTACCAGATCCGAGTTCCTCGCCAAACCTGTCCCAATCGATGCTTCAAGCAGGATCCTACCCCCTAACATTCCTTCATCTCCATGCTGCTCCGTCTTCCCTCGTCTCCTGCACGACCTCTCCTCCTCAAGCTTATTGCAGCAGGACTAGAGGCCGCTGATCCCTATCAGGCCCTCATCAAGGCCATCGCTCTTGATGGACCTTCTCTTCGGGTGGGACGACGAACGTTTGACCTTTCCCATACCCGACGAGTAATCGCAGTCGGCGCCGGCAAGGCATCGGCAAGGATGGCACAGGCCTTAGAGGTGGTGCTTGGAGAGCGGTTGGAGGGCGGACTTGTCATCGTTAAGACAGGACATTCGCTCCCCACAGGACGGACGACTATCCTCGAGGCTGGCCATCCGATCCCCAATCGTGCAGGACTTGTTGCGACTCAGCGTCTATTACGGCTTGTACAAGATTTGACGCCCAGGGACCTCCTGATCGTTCTCTTGTCCGGAGGTGCCTCAAGCTTGCTACCAGCCCCCGTCTCGGACGTGATGCTCGCCGACAAACAACGTACGACGCAACTCCTGCTTCGCTGTGGCGCCACAATCAATGAAATCAATGTCGTCCGAAAACATCTCTCGTTGATTAAGGGTGGCGGACTGGCTACCTCCACAGGTGCGAAGATCGTCACTCTCGTCCTTTCCGATGTCATTGGCGATGACCTTGGCTCCATCGGCTCTGGACCCACAGCTGCTGATCCTTCTACATTTGCCGAGGCTATCGGTGTATTGCGGCGTTACCAGATCTGGACTGCGGTTCCGCCGGCGGTCCGCCGCTACTTGCAGAAGGGACAACAAGGAGAGGTGCCAGAAACCTTGAAGCCTGGCTCGCCTCGTGAAGGGGCGGTACATCACCACATTATCGGTAGTAACCACATTATGCTGGACGCGGTAGCGCATACCGCACGGCAGGCAGGCCTCCTCACCAAACTTGTCTCAGCCCCTATCACAGGGGAAGCGAGTGTCGCCGCGAAGCAGTTCGTCGAACTGAGTAAAGCGGTCAAAACCGGGCGTGGTCGAGTACAACGCCCCTACTGTGTGGTGGCAGGGGGGGAAGCCACCGTAACAGTCACAGGCCATGGGAAGGGAGGACGTGCCCAAGAATTTGCGGCGGCCGCCGCGCTTGAGATCTCCGGTCTCCCCAATGCATGGGTCGTCGCGCTAGGGAGCGATGGCACCGACGGACCAACCGACGCAGCAGGGGCACTCGTAAGTGGAGAAACCGTTTCGCAAGCAACACGACTCAAGGTTAATCTCCACACCGCAGTGAACCGGCACAATGCCTACCCAGCCTTAAAGAAGCTTGGCTGTCACATACACACCGGCCCGACCGGCACCAACGTCAATGATCTTTACCTCTTCCTCCAGCTCTAGGTACTATGCCAGCGTATGGCACCTCCATTCCTTCTTCCACTCTCGGAATGTCGTGAGCTGAGTCTCGTTGGTGGAAAGGCCCTAGGACTCCATCGATTAATTGCGGCTGGATTCCCGGTTCCACAGGGGCTCTGCATCACAACCGCAGCCTATGCGCAGCACCTTGGCGAGTCGGGTTTCCAGGACCAGGATGAATGGCACAGGATTATTGGATTCTCGGAACCTAATCAGGTCCCGGCGTTGGCCGACTGTCGGGCACGAATCGACCAAACCAAGATTTCCACGCTCACCACCGACTGCCTGACAGCACTACAAGCTCTGGAACAACCTCCTGAGAGACGCTGGGCTATCCGCTCTTCCGCGACCGCTGAGGATGCCGCTCAGGCCAGCTCCGCCGGTCTGTATCGCACTCACCTCGGCCTCACGCTTGCCGAAATTGAGAGTGCAATCAAAGATCTTTGGGCCTCACTGTGGGAAATGCGTGTTGTCAGCTACCTAGCCAAGGGATGCCCATCGTCGACACCGAGGATGGCAGTCGTCATCCAACCGATGATCCATGCACAGGCCGCAGGTGTGGCCTACTCCATTCACCCTGTCACAAGGCGACGCTCGCAGGTCATGATTAACGCAGTCCCTGGTCTAGCCGCTCCGCTGGTCGACGGGACTGTTACCCCAGACCAATATGTGGTGGACGTATCCGGTGAGGAGAAAGCCGGCCAGATTCGTACCCGCCTCGTAGCGAGGAAGACTGACTGCTTGCTCGTCTCGAACAGGGGCCTGCGACGAGCTTCACTCGACGAAACAGCACAACACCAATCCACACTCACAGATACACAGCTCCTGTCTCTCGCCCACCGCGCCAAGGCAATTGAACGGGCCTTTGGACAACCCGCTGATATCGAATGGGCCTTTGACACACGGCAACTTTGGATCCTACAGGCTCGCCCAATAACCGCTATCCAACCGTCTGCAGACCTCACCAACGACGACTGTGAGTGGTCACGGACAAACTTTAAGGAGACGCTCCCCGAAGTTCCCAGCCCGTTGAGCCTTTCATTCCTTGAACAGTTCATGGACCGATACATCGTCGAACATTACCGTCGACTCGGATGCCGAATCCCCGATGGACTCACGTCGGTTCGTATCCTGCAAGGGCGTCCCTACCTCAATGTCACCCTCTTTCACATGTTGGTCGCCCAGCTCGGCGGCGATCCCTCACTCAATGCGGAACAGATGGGCGGCGAACCGCTGCACAGCCCACCAGAGGTCGACCGGCTCGGGGGAAGGGCATCCCTTCGTGCCGCATGGTTGATGCTGAAGGAAATGCGCCGCGTCGAGCGAACAGGGCCCCGTGTCTTTGCCGAGATGAAGGCACTGGCTGTCCGGTATCGACGTGAGGCTGTTCTGAACTTGTCACCAAAAGAACTCTTGGCGGAACTCGACAAGCTTGGCCCTTGGCTTGAGAGCCGGGAAATCACATTTGGTATTGCTGGGGGGGTCGGACAGTGCCTTCAGATTTTGAGCAAGCTGCTGCCAGGCTGGCTAGGCCCAGACTGGCGAGTCTTGCTAAATGCCGCGCTTCAGGGACAAGGGACCGTCATTAGTGCACAACAGATTCTGCGGTTGGCGGAACTCACCGATATCGCTAAAAAAGAGTCCCTTGCCCAGACCATTCTCACCTCGGCATCGTGGGACCCGACAACATTCCGAACGGCCCTCACCGGCACAGAATTTCTGCGCATGTTCGACAGATACCTGGAGGATTACGGCCATCGCGGAGTTGGCGAATCGGATGTGATGTCGTCACGTCTCGCCGATAATCCCATCGCAATTCTTTCAATTCTACGCGCCCAAATAATCTCTGGTGCCGTCTCGCAGGACACCATTCAGTTGCGCCAGGGCCACAGGCAAACCTCGGCACTAGCCGAAATCAAGCAGCGCATGGGTTGGCGATTGGACCGATGGGCTATCTTCTTCTGGTGTTATCGACGCCTGTGCAGATTCTTTTCGCTGCGAGAAGCCAACCGGCATCATTTGATGTATTACTCGGCAGCCACCCGAGTCCTCCTGATCCGGCTTGGAGAGCGGCTGGTCGAACAGGGTCTGCTTCAGCAGGCAGACGATATTTTCTTCTTAACCACCGCCGATCGGGTAGACCTGGTTGCCGGAGGCACGCAAGATTGGAAAACTGTGATCGCGGCCAGGAGAACTGAACGAGAACGTCATGCCGCAATCGAGGTACCCGATACCATTCACGACTGGACAGCCGCAAGCCAACAAACTACGACACGCGATCACGCTGGGGAGAACAGTATCTTAGCCGGCCTGCCCATCAGCATTGGAACCGTGACTGGCCCGGTTCGCCTCATCCGGTCGGTAGCAGACTGGGGCAGGGTCATGCCGGGAGAGATTCTAGTGGTGCCGGTCATCGATCCAGGCTTGGCTCCCCTCTTCGGCCTCGCAGGAGGTCTCATCGCGGAAATGGGCGGCACTCTTTCTCATGGAGCGATCATTGCTCGGGAATATGGACTACCGACGATCGCGAATGTGGAAGGGGCCATCACACGACTTTCTGATGGGCAGGTGGTCACTCTTGATGCCGGATCCGGGACCATTCGTATAGGGCCATCTCCATCCTCACGGCATATCTAGGGCTAATTGATCCCGATCCGTCTGCTCCTTGACCTTTCTCAATACCTTGCGTAATCTGCCCACGATTCGTTATTAAGCACGCTATATATAGCGTCTGCATATTATCAAGCATCGGCACATGCGACATGGATCAAATTCTCACAACTCTCGATCAGAATAGCTTGGTAGGGTTTGTGGCTGGGCTCTTCCTCGGCGGTGTGTTGATAGGACTGGGGGTGACGAGTCGCCTACGACCTCACGCACAACGGGCCGAGGCAACGGCAGATGAACTGAGGAAACAAGTGGACCAAGAACGAACGGTGACGGCCTCTCTCCGTCAAGAGTTGGCGGAGGTTCAACAGGCTCGGGTCGCCGCTGAAACCAGAATGGAAGACGCGGCGCGGCAGCTCACGGAACAGAAAGCCTTGATCGACCATACCCGCCACGAACTCATCGGATCATTCCAAGCCTTGTCCGGCGAAGCGTTGAAGCAAAACAACGAGGCGTTCTTAAAACTTGCCGCCGTGTCGTTCGAGAGTCTGCATGTCAAAGCGGACGGCGACCTCGCTCAACGACAACAGGCCATTGATTCATTAGTTCGCCCCCTTCATGATTCCCTTCACCGCTACAATGAAGAATTGCGGCTACTGGAACAATCTCGTCAGTCGGCCTACGGCGGACTAGATCAACACCTGAAATCACTGGCCGACTCCCAGCA
>JAOUGT010000263.1 GCA_029865485.1 Nitrospira sp. | reverse complement strand
TGGACCTACAGAATCAGTCTCATCCTTCTCAACGATCGGTTTCGGAAGCGGTTTGCCGCTCCTGTTCATGCCGGTCTTTCTTCTTGACCACACCGCATTTTCCAGTGCCGCAAGCGTCTCAGCCAAACCGCTACCCGTCTTATGAGACACCCTGTTGTCTCATACTGAAACAACCCTGGTCGGCTCCGTTATCCCCAGGTGCGATAGAACTCATTGATTGTCTAGGGACTGGGACTCTTGGCCGATCAGGCATGAAGTTTGATCTAACAAGAGGTCCGTTGAGACAAAATATGAATAGGACTGACTCCCAGAGCTCCAGCTCCGCTGCGGTCTGCATCCATCTAGTAACGGAAGGACTATCGTGATGAACGTCTTGCTCGTTGAGGACCAGAAAGACACTCGGCGCCTCTTTGAGCAGATCCTCGTATCACATGGTCATACGGTTACGGCTTGTGTGGACGGGGAAACTGCCTGGACTGCCTACCAACGAGATCCTTATCCCCTTATCCTGTTGGACTGGGAGTTGCCTGGTTCCACGATCGGTGGATTGCAACTCTGTCAGAAGATCAGGGCCCATGGGCGGGGGAGCCAGAGCATCATCGTGATGACGACTGCCCACAATACGCCTGAGGATTTGGTGGCAGTGCTGAAGGCCGGAGCGAACGATTATCTGGCCAAACCCATCAGCCTGGATTTTCTCAAGATGCGGCTCTCGATCGCAGAGCAGTGGGCCATCGCCGAGTGCGTTGCCATGGACTTCGCTCCAGGACCATGACAAGAAGTCCCGCTTGCTTGCCGCGCTCTCCGATGCCAAAGGCAGTCGAACCGAGGCTGCGAAGCGACTGGGAGTCAGTAGGGCCACGCTCTATCGCCGACTGGTTGAACTCAATATTCAGCCTCGCTAGCTGCATCTACAGAATCAGTTTCATCCCTTCCCATCGATCGGTTTCGGAAGCGGTTTGCCGCTTCTGTTCACGCCGATCTTTCTTCTTGACCACACCGCATTTTCCAGTGCCGCAAGCGTCTCAGCCAAACCACTACCGGTCTCATGGGACATCCTGTTGTCTCATGCTGAAACAACCATGGTCGGCTCCGCTATTCCCGGTTTCGATAGAACTCATTGATTATCGAGGGAGTGGGACTCCTGGCCGATCCGGCATGAAGTTTGATCTAACAAGAGGTCCGTTGAGACACAATCGGGGCGATTGGGCGAAACGGTGAATCCTTACGAGGAATCAGACCAGAGAGGCGTCAAACCATGACCACTCACAGGCTACTCGTCGAAGATCATCAGGGACAGAACTTCCTGCTTACGACCGAGTCTTGTCCGAAGACGAAAACCAATCGGTTGGTCGTACTTCAGCGAATCGACGATACATGGCAACCATTGACGGGGATACAGGCACAAACCTGTCGGGAATCGGTTATCGGCGCATTCGTCGATTTCGTTGTCGACATTTGCAGGGTCCTGAACTCCACCGGGTCGGAATCGGACAGGGTTTCCGCGTGTACTCCGATGTCTCGCCGTTCTCGGATCAGGGCGTCGTCCCAACCAAAGTTTCGGACCGTCCGATGATTGAAATGGCGCATCAGAGTGTCTGGCCAATGGAGTCGCTCGGGCAGACATCAGGCTCAGAACCACAGCCTCTTCTGGTTTGTCAGTACTGCGGATTTGTTCGGGACGATGAATCGTGGCAATGCGAACGGCCGGCAGCCTGGGTTGCGATGGCGACGTATCGAAAGAAAAGCATCCTACGACTCAGGGACGTGCCATTCGTTCATACGTATTGCCCAAACTGCCTGCCACGAATTCAAGCAAACAAGTTAAACCTCCGAAACCTTGCGACCACAGCACCCGCGCATAAATCCATCAGGACGCCTTTGCGTGTGCGGATCGACAGGGGCTGGCTCACCTTCATCAAAGGCATGGTCGAAAGGAAGAGACGCTGATGAATAGGGATCTCAAGCCTGGCTGCATGAGCGATACCAGTACAGTAATCGCGCCGCGTACCATCGCGTTTATTAGCAAGCAGTATGTCGTGTGGCTCGGCTTGCAAGAGATTTTCGAGGGTAGAGAGGCCAGCCGGATCGTGGTGCAACTGTACCAGCAGCTGACACCTGGCGCGCTACTCCCCGAGAACCGCCCCGATCTGTTCCTACTCGATCTGGGAACAGAACGAGATCCCATCGGGACTATCAGGAAGATTAGGGAGTCAGCCCCGAAGAGCAAGATCGTTGTGTTGAGCGGCCTCGAGGAGATGGACCTCACGCGCAAGACCTTTGAATACGGCGTCGATGGCGTGATCCTGAATGTTCAACCCCGTGCAGTCGTGCTCGCTACGATCGAGGCCCTGTATCACCCCCCTAATTACCCCGCTCCTGCCGAACGCAATGAAGCAGGGTATGTGGAGCTGAGTAAAGCCGTCAAGAAGATGGCAGACTTCGAGCCACAGCCACCGGTGTGGACCGACGTCTTGACTGAGCGCGAACGAGAGGTTGCCGAAATGGTCGGTCAGGGACACTCAAACAAAGAGATCGCCTACCGGTTGTCTATTTCTGACAGTACGGTACGTCATCATCTGACTAACATTTTCGCCAAGATCGGAGTGCCCAATCGGCAGAAGCTTCTGTTGCACACCCGGCATTTCAGGTTCCCCTCTCTCCAGCCGGACTCTTAACGCGCCCAGATCAGGGCGGGCCCGACGAGAGCAACCGAGTATGCTTATCCGGAGGAGGGACTGAAGTTGTGGGCCATCTGACCCAGTGGAGCGAGAAACTATTCTTAGACCCGACGGGACAGGCGCAGAGCAAGACAGCACCCACATTTTGCCTGTCATCTGGGAGCACCATTCAAGACAGGTAGAGGCTAAGACGTTCGTCGTGGGAGGCCCCTACCTAGTGCCCCGTAGCACCTCATATGGGCGGGTCGGAGAGAGGAGAGACCGCGTTGTGAAAGCGACCCCTTGTCGAGTCGGCAATGGCTGTAGGAGATCCTGGGATGCGCTGTAAGCGATGCGGCGGATTGATGATCGTAGAACTAGGCCCAGAGGAGGAGCTCAAAGAAAGAGCAGCAGGGCGGGGCGCGTTACGCTGTATCAATTGTGGCGCAATGGTGAATGTGAGGATGCTCAGGAATCTCGCCGCGCAACATGCCGGAAAGTTTCAGACTCTAAGACGGAACGGGCCAAGAGTTCGGCACTCGGGCTACAGATTCTGCATGGAAGAGGAACGAGAAGACGTGTGAGTGCGAAAAGGGCAAGGACCGCATCGTGCATGACGGAATCGCTATGGGGGTGCTGGCACGGGGAGACACAGACCATGTGTTGCCATGAGCCGTTCCGTTTCGGCATCTCGGAAAGCGGTGCGCATGACGCAGATTCGCAGGACCTAAGCCATGAACATGTCGCAAATCAGGGATCATTGGATGAATAAGTCAACAAGACAACGACATACTGTTCGTGTGTTACTGGTTGATGAGTCCATGCTAACCCTGCAAGGTCTCAAGACAATTCTTGCCAAGAGGAGTCACATAGAAGTTGTCGGTATTGCCACCACATCCGGTGAGGCGCTTACAGCAATACAAACCCACCGACCCGATGTCGTCATCTTGGAGGTCCATGTGGGCCGAACGAGCGGCATCGAGCTCTGCAGGAAGATCCAGGAAGCCCATCCATACATCGGTGTGCTCTTCTTCACCGCCCATGATAACCAGGATCTCCTGCGGGCAGCTATCCTTGCCGGCGCGCAGGGGTATCTCTTGAAAACCGCAGCGGCGGACGCCGTCACGAAGAGCATCGAAATCGTGGCGACCGGTCAAGCAATCTTGGATCAACAATTGACTCAGCACGTGA
>JAOUGT010000262.1 GCA_029865485.1 Nitrospira sp. | reverse complement strand
ATCCTGATGATGCCCCACCGAAGCTGAAAGAAATGGCCGCACGTCTGGGGTTCACCTTCCCCTTCTGTCACGACGAGACGCAGGAGGTCGCGAAAGCCTATTGTGCGGCCTGCACTCCAGAATTCTATCTGTTTGATCGAGATCGTCATCTCGCCTACCATGGACAACTCGATGACAGCCGACCAGGTAATAACAAGCCGGTGACCGGTCACGATCTTCGCGCTGCCATCCAAGCTGTACTCGCCGGCAAACCTGTCGATGGCACTCAGAAACCCAGCATCGGCTGTAGCATCAAGTGGAAGCCGGGGCATGCTCCGCCTTATGCATGAGAGGCTCTTGAAGCAAACCTAACAGCGGCGCGCTCGACTCCTGGAAATCTGCTCCGCTCGCAACGCCCAACTCCGTCGGGAAACATCCATCCAGCTGACATCAAAACAGTCGACCCGCGCATGAGGTCCTAAGGAATTTAAGAATTCCAAACAGTTGCCTAAAATCACGTCTTCCGGATGGGAATGGCACGAGAATTCACATTCCACATCTTCTGTGGATAGCCCTGTGCACAAAGTACAGAATTCCATAAAAGACGATGCAAATAGCGTGTGTATTTATCAAAGTGCCTATTTTTTAGGCATCTGCTCTATCGCAATAGAACCACAAGTAATGGTGGCAACAGACTAAGTTCATTGCTTTCTTGCATATTCCTAGAAATAGGACTTGACACAATTCAGGCTCGCGACCCCAATCCAGACGCTCGAACCACCAATCCAATGGTTATCCACAGGTTCAACACATTTCTGGGGATGACGGCTCTCAGCAACAGGAGCGAGGTTTCGTTTCTGTCAAGGGGCGGGAGGCCGAAAAGATGATTTCATCGAGCAAAAAAACAGATCTAGGGACCACGTTCTCAAACCAGAGCCAAATGGCTGAGGCGATGCTTGATTTGGAATCGTCAGATACGATCCACTGTACCCATCCAGACTGTGACTACTCCAACCGGCCAAGTTTTTCGTGGCCCTATTCTTTCCGCCACCGCTGAAGAAACGACATCGGCAATTGAACAGCCCTTACTATGCTCCGATCCATTCCTTGCCTCGAAGGACAAGGCGCGCAGGGAACGCCAGGTAGTCTCCCGAACCGCTCTTCGGAAGAAACCTCCCTGACGCCCCCACCGACCAACACAACACTAGCCAACCTGAATCTCGATGGCTTTCGGCTTCGCCTTCACCGATTTCGGAAGATGCACCTGAAGCATGCCGTCGTTGAAGTCAGCGGTCACCTTGCCGCCATCCGCATCCTCAGGAAGCGAGAAGCTGCGCACGAAGCTCCCGTAGGCACGTTCGACCCGGTGATATTTCTTGTGCTGTTCTTCCCTTTCAAATTTGCGCTCGCCGGAAATCGCCAGGACATCGTTCTCCACCGTGAGACGCACATCTTCTTTCTTCATCGCAGGCAACTCAGCCTTGATGAGATACTCCTTCTCATCCTCCAGAATATCCACCAACGGCGACCATTGAGTCACCGTCAGAGCTTCCTGCCCCCCATTGCCCGTCGCTTCCCGTCCGGCAAACAGCATCGCCAAACGGCTCTCCAGGTCATCCCGATCCTTAGACGGATTCCACCGAGTTCTGCTCATTGGATCCCAGCGTAAGATTGTATTCATAGCCTCATCTCCTTGTTGTCATCACAGTGAACGTGTTTTGCACACCGGTATCTGTCATGATTGACCCACTACGCCAATCAGTTGCAGCTCCGCATTCAACCAGTCCTCCAAGGCCCGGCCTTCTTGCCGACCTCGTTGTTCGTAGAACCTGTAGGCCAGCTGCGCAATACGGTCGTGCATCAAGGCACCCTTCGAGGTCGACCCAGCAGGACCAGCCTTCTCACCGACTGAACTGGTCCTTGGCGTGCCTACCGACATCGTCGGCGTCGCTTGCCGTGACACTCTTTCCTTGCTCATCACACACCTCCTCTCGTGACCGCGTTGATACTTGAGTGAGACGCCGCTCATCGAACGATTCCGGTTACTGGATCTTTTTCTCCGTCTTGGCCGACGGAGCCTTGTGGTACCACTGATCCGCCCACTTCATCAGCTCACGTTTCTTGTCGCCATACCGTTCCTGTGCTTTGGCGACAAATCGGTCGTAGTTCCCTCCAATCGCCTGGAGATCATTGTCCGTAAACTTGCCCCACTTCTCTTTCAAGTCACCTTTGAACTGCATCCATTTCCCTTTGAGTTGATCAGCATTCATCGTATGGCCCTCCTTATTCAGCATTGAGATAAAAGTAGAGGCCTGGGCGTCATGCGAGAGACCACCAGACACCCCGTCACCCCTGGGTCACACCGGTCGAGTCGTGCGCCCTGTGATCCAATGAATCACCAACAACACGACCCCGACGAGGAACAGCATCCAGGAAATCTGCACCGCGCCCGCCGAGACTCCAGCGAAATTCAGCGCGCCGGTCATCAATCCGACAACCAGGAACAGCAGTGAGTAATAGAGCATAGTCGCTCCTCTCTGATGGAATGCGGATGTGAGTCGAGTAGTCCTCTGCAGGATGGCCGGTGTTTTGGCCGCTTCCATCAGCAGGCCATCACGCCAAACCAGCAACGAGTCAGAGAGACGGTGATGTAAACGCGGCGGAGACTGGGGAATCGGTCACGCTGGGAAGGGTCAGGAAGCGCGAGGGATAGGACAGCCAGCGGGGCTTCACACCTGACACCACCACCCTGGGCGCAATGAGGACAGGAGTCAAGCGATATATATTGGGTAGAAACTGAGACGTGATAGGACCGATGTTTTTGAAGCGACCGGCAGGTCGCGACCCAAAGCAGAAGTACATGACCGACCGCTACCAGAGAGTCATGGCGCACATCGCGTCTGCAGGTGTCGATACTTCACGAGAGCTCGGGCTGAGGCACGAAACGGGAATTTCCCGATCCACTGTGCGGCAGCTGGTCACTCGCTATTCGCGTAAGAGATGAAACCCACGACCAGGAGCATGAGGGCCATGAACGCGAACGTTATGAGGATGCTAACCATGTCTATGCCTTTCGATCGAGCCAAGAACGCTTATGGGAGGATACAAATGCGCAGCAGTCGTCTCACCATCTCAAACGAGCCCGTTCCTTCCCACGTGCGGGGCACTTCGCGTACCTGCTCGTGGCCGTCTGTCTTGGTAATCACCCACTGCACGTCGTCAGGGATTGAGACGATCTTGAGTTCGGCGGCATGCCCATTGGCTGTTTCCCGAAGCTCTTCAAGCACACGAACCAGCTCGTCATCGTCTCGTGGAATGAGCTTCCCGCACTGATTCAGACTCGGTTCCCGCGGTGTGGCTGACGCAGGCCAATACGCACCTCGAGCGATCTCCTGCAGAGCCTCCTGCTGCCCCAACTCACGCAATCGGATAAGCGCCTTATGGGCTCACGCTAAATGCATCATAGCCCTTGTTGACGATCATTTTTCTCATGTCCGTCTCTCCCTTAGGTTTGATTCGCGGCATGATCGCCTGAATTGCACCTGATTCATCGTGGACTCCTTGGTGCGAAGGTGAGAGCCTCCCGCCCCTCTCGACGACACAACGAACCCCGCGTTTTCAGGTGAGAGGGCAGCGACGGTACCTCTGGTGTAACAACGGCGGAGACTGAGGAATCGGTCACGCTGGGAAGAGTCAGGAAGCGCGAGAGATGAGACAGCCAGCGGGGCTTCACACCTGACACCATCACCCTGGGCGCAATGGGCACAGGAGTCAAGCGATATAAATTAGGGACGAAACATGAGCCTTTACCCATCCAGGAAAAGCCAACAGGATCTAGTCCCACCCAGGAACGTCTCGGTGAGGCTGAGAGAGGGTGCTTCCAGTAGGCG
>JAOUGT010000065.1 GCA_029865485.1 Nitrospira sp. | reverse complement strand
GGTCTCTTCCCTCTCCCGTCACGGACGAATAGGGAATCACGGCGTCTTCCTCGACAACTTCCAAACTCTGATGGACCTGGCGAATGGCTCGCACCCGCTCTTGGGACTTCAGCTTATCAATCTTGGTCACAGCGACGAGTGGATCGTGCCCGATCGAACGGAGCCAGGCCATGGTCTGGCGATCTTGTTCGGTCACGACACGACTATCCACCAACAACACAATCCGGAGCAGCGCAGCACGATCGCGGAGATAGCTTTCCATCAAAGGGCCCCACTGAATGCGAACGGTTTTGGGTACATTTGCAAACCCATAGCCCGGCAAATCAACGAGGTGGAATCGCGAGAGGTGAGGGTCTGAGGTGGAGATGAGAAAGATATTCACGGCCTGTGTTTTCCCAGGAGTCCGACTGACCTTCGCCAGGTCTCGACGATTCAGTAACGAGTTGATCAAGGATGATTTGCCGACATTGGAGCGGCCGACAAAGGCCACCTCTTGGAGATCACCGGGAGGAAACTGTTCTGGAGCGACACAACTTTTGATAAACTCAGCTGCCAAGATTTTCATGTTGTCAGGCTACCCAATGGATGAACATCAGAAGGTGAGTCAGAGTCCGACCTTTTACCGCCCCTACACATACGACCCTCCTCCGCCCAAGTCAACCAGCCGTCGCCCGGTAGCCCGTTTCCTCTTCTGGATCAGCCTCCTCATCGGACTCCCTGTCATACTGTTTGGCTTGAGCTGGCTCATCACCCTACCCGATGTGACCGCCCTCGCGAGAACCAACCCGACATCGACGGCACTCATCGAAGCCCGTCAGATCGAGGCGAAGGGCAAGGGCCGGACCATCGGACGTCACTGGATATGGGTCCCACTTTCACGCATCTCCCCGCACCTCCATCATGCCGTTGTGGCGGCGGAAGATGCCTCGTTTTTCAGCCATGAAGGATTCGACTGGGAAGGAATCAAAGACGCCGCCATGTACAACCTTGAAGCCGGTGAATTGAAGCGGGGGGGAAGCACCATTACTCAACAACTGGCCAAAAACCTGTATCTCTCTTCCGAACGGTCGCTGCTTCGAAAAGCACGAGAAGCCCTGATTACGTATCATCTCGAACAGCATCTATCGAAAAAGCGTATTCTCGAACTGTATCTCAATGTCGCCGAGTGGGGACAGGGAATCTATGGCGCTGAAGCCGCAGCCCAACATCACTTTGGCAAACCCTCACTCGAACTGACGGCCGACGAAGCCGCCTGGCTGGCGGCCATCCTCCCCTCGCCACGCCGATACGATCCCCTCAGAAAAACGACCTTCCTCACACGACGCCACGAGCGTCTTCTTAAATTGATCAATCGACAATCCGGATCTTCTGCCCCAGTGGCCACTGAATAGAGTGGCAAGCCGACGTTATTCCGAGTACTCAGAAGAGTCGCCGACCTGGCCGCGATCCTGTTCGCCGAAGATGGCTGACTCGTGGGTGTAGTGCTTGAATTCGAGCAGATTATGGGATGGGTCTTCCAAAAAGAAGGTCCGGTGCTCGATGCGCGTGTCCGGAAAACGCACGCGAGGCTGTTGATAGAAGGAGAGGCCCTTGGCCTTAGCCAGATCCGCCAGCGCCTGCCATTCCCCCTGTGAAAGAAAGACCAGACCGAAATGGCGCGGGTAAATGCCTTTCTGTTGAGGAGGTTGCTCCTGCATGACATGCGCGACGAGCTGATGACCTGCCAAGCCGAGCGTCACCGCATGCTTCGATCGCCGCCCAACCGTACAACCGAGGCCATCGACGTAGAACCGAAGCGTGGCTTCGATATCATGAATCGGAAAAGCGAGATGAAAGACTGCGCGGCTCATCGAAACCGATCTCTCACAACCGGTTCCCCCTTCCCATCCCACCACCCTGCCGCCATGTGCGGCGTCACATGCGCCATCGCGAATCGTCCATTCGGGGTCAGCACCAGCGCGCCGGCTGATCCATGCACCTTGTCCACGAGCCGTCTGAAAACCTCTCGGACTACCAACACCGGAGCCTTTCCCTGTCTGAGCCGCTCGCAGATTTCTTTGGCCACTGCCAGGCGGATGATGCTCTCTCCCCATCCCGTCATGGCCACCGCACCGGTCTCATTGTCAGCATAGACCCCACAGCCGATGATTGGGGTATCCCCGACTCGCCCAGGCAACATCAAATCAATGCCGCCGGTCGAGGCACCAGCACTCACCGTTCCGGATTGATCCAAGGCGACAGCACCAACTGTTCCATGACGATTCTTGGGCTTGTGCATCCGTGTGAGCATCGAACCGTACGAGAGTATACGTCGTGCGGCCTGACGTTTCTGAGACTCCATCTTGTGATGTTTGGCGAACTTCGTGGCCATGGGTCCAACCAGCAAGACATGCTCCGTTACTTCCATGACCATGCGAGCGGCCGTGATCGGATGAACGATACCTTCGATGGAGGCCACGGCCCCGGCACGCAGGCCGTCTCCCTCCATGAGGGATGCGTCCATCCTTCGTACTCCATCCAACTGAAGATGCGCGCCATTGCCGGCGTTAAAGAGTCCGCTACGTTCGAGAACCCGGATCGTGTGTTCGACAGCGATGAGGGCCGAGCCGCCTCGATCCAGGAGATGATAACCGACCTGCAGCGCGGCTCGAAGACAAGCCGCTTGTGGGGACGTCATGGCACGAGAGCCGGCACCCCCGTGCGCAAGAATGATTGGTCTGATGGGTTTCAATTCAGGAGCAGATCCCTGGTTCTCTGATAGGCAGGATCCTGCATGCGAGCCAAATCGGACCGTACAAAGCCCAGCCCCGTCACACAGAGCTCAAAGTTCTCAGACAATTTTTTGAACAACGGCAAGCTGGTTTCCGCATCCTCACGACCGATCTGCGCCACGATCCCGTACGATCGCTTCCCGGTCTTCATGTAATCCACCAGAAAGTCCTTGTGATAGATCAGACCGGCGGTTTTGAGCCGCCGAAGATACTCGGGAAACAAGCCGGCCATGAACAGGGTGAAATCCCCGATATGACGGTGGACGTCCCGTTCACGATCCAGTGATTGTGCTTCGAGCAGCACTTCGGACTCGAAGAGCAGGTCCACGACGGTATCGACCGGCTGATTGTCTTTATTTCTGATCTTGTAGAGCTGATCGGTATGGGTAAAATCGACAAGTAGATTGGAGACGTATGACGTGACCTTGGTATCGGGCCATCCGAGATGTTCCGTGAAGCTTTTCTCGGTCAGCGCACCAAAGAGTTGCCTGAGGGGGTGCCGAAGAGGAACTTGAGCTCCCATCTCCACCTCCTGTGAAATCAATGCGGCGTAGGATCAGTATACCAAATCCAGACGGAGAACGGATTGTCAGTCTTGTCGTTCTATCGGAACTCCTTCGTCAGATCTTGAGTCGCGAGGAGCCTCCTTCCCGGCTATCCAGCACAAATGTCACCGGCCCGTCGTTCACCAAGGCCACTTGCATGTGCGCCGCAAAGATCCCCGTTTCGACGATCGTTCCGCCTTCTCGAAGCCCAGCGGCAACCTGTTCATAGAGCTGCTTGGCCTGGTCAGGGGAAGCGGCTTCGTCAAAACTGGGACGCCGTCCGTTGCTTGTCCGGCCCACAAGGGTGAATTGCGAAACCAGCAACACAGCACCGCCTACGTCAACCAACGACCGATTCATTTTCCCCTGTTCGTCGGAGAAAATGCGCAGGGTCTTGATCTTGTCGACCATGTAGCGGACGTCCGACCCCTCATCGCCTTTTGCGACGCCCAACAGCACCATCACGCCCTGTTGAATCTGCCCAACGATGCGCCCGTCAACCTCGACTGAGGCACTCGTAACGCGCTGCAGGACCACTTTCATTGATTAGGCCCGGCCTCGTTGAAGCTGCGTTAATGTTCCCTCGAGCGAGAGTAACTTGCGTTTCATTGATAACCCGCCTGAGAACCCCCCAAGCGTGGCATCCTGGGCGACGATCCGGTGACAAGGAATCACGATCGGAATCGGGTTCGCACCGACCGCATTGCCGACCGCCCGGGCATACTGTGGTCCGCCTACTCGCGCGGCAATCCATTGGTAGGACCGGAGCTTGCCGTAGGGCACGCGTTGCAACACCCGCCAGACCTGCCGCTGGAACACCGTCCCTTGTGACAGATCGAGTGGTACGTCAAAGGTGTCCCGTTTGCCTGCCAGGTAGTCGAGTAGCTGACGGCGGACTCCCTCTAGCCTGGGAGAAGACCCAGCCTGAAAAGGCTCGTGCGATTGGTCACGAAGTACTGCCTCAATCACCCGTTTGGACGGTTTCGGCAATGCAATGCCGTCGATCCCTTTTTCGGATTCAGAGAGACCCATCCATCCCCAGGGCGACTTGAATATGAGTGCTTGTCGCATTGCGGACCCCTTGTTAGCCCATCACTCGGCCGAGCTTTCTGCTCACCATCCCCCAGAGAACCCCCAGTTCCTCGGATCGAAACAACGCATGGACGCCCAGATATCCGGCTACACTCAGCCCGATGCCGACGAGCAGCATCGTGCATTTCCCGACCCACTCGTCAGAATGAGTCCAGATCTGGGCGCTAGCCACCCACCCACAAGCCAGCACGATCGGCACAGAGGCCACCAGCACGCGAACGGCGGACCGCCCCACCGTGCTCCATTCGACCCCGCCCAACCGTCGATTTAAGATCACCACGAGAATTCCCCCGTTGACCATGGCAGCAAGCGCCGTCGCCAGCGCCAACCCTGCGGCCCCGAGAGAGGACATCAGCATGAGCGAAAAGAGGATATTGGCTCCGACCGCAACAGCAGCGGAGATTGCGGGCGTGGTGGTGTCCTTCAGCGAATAGAAGGCCGAAACAATAATCCGTACCCCGCCGAACGCCCACAAGCCTACGGAATAGCACAGCACCGCGAAGGCCGTTTCAGCAGTATCGTGCGCCGTAAACGTCCCATGCTCAAACACCAGATGCACGATCGGCACCCGCAAGAACATCAACCCCAGCATGGCGGGGACCATGATGAAGAGGATCATTCTCAGACCGAACCCAAGCGTCGTGCGCAGTTCGTCCAACGCCCCTCGGGCCGCTTGTGCCGACAACGTAGGCAAGATGGCCGTCACCAGTGCCACGCCAAAGATACCCAGAGGGAATTGGATCAATCGCATACCGTAAAAGAGGTAGGTGGGGCCCCCGGCAAAGAACGATCCTAAAATCGTGCTCACGGTGATATTAATCTGTGTCACCGACAGTCCAAGCAATGAAGGAATCATCAATCGGCCGATCTTCCGCACGCCGGGATGGCCAGGATTAAATGTGAGCCCGAATAACATACCGCGTCGCTTAAGCCCCGGCAGCTGCATCGCAAACTGTGCAGCACCGCCAGCCACGACACCGATCGCAACACCAAGGATGGGTTCCGGCATGGCCGGTGCGAGAAACAGCGAGCACCCGATAATAAAGAGGTTGAAAAAGACCGGCGAAAACGCCGGCGCTGCAAAGGCTCGTAGCGAATTCAGGACGCCCATGGCCAGCGCAGCCAGGCTGATAAAAATGAGATAGGGGAACATGATACGCGTGAGTAACGTCGTCATTTCAAGCCGAATCGGATCGTCATGAAATCCCGGCGCCAAGAGCCACACAATACCTGCCGATCCCAGAATCCCGATGAGCGTGATTCCTGTGACAATGGTCAGCAAGGTGGTGAAGGTCGCGCTTGCCAGCTCCCATGCATCCTGTTTGGACTTGAGGGTGTGATATTCGGTGAAGACGGGAATAAACGCGGCAGACATCGAGCCTTCGGCAAATAGCTCACGCAGGAGATTCGGAATACGGTAGGCGACGAAGAAGGCATCAGCCGCCGGCGTGGCCCCGAAGAGCTTGGCGAGCACCATATCGCGGACAAAGCCAAGAATGCGGCTTGAAAACGTGGCGACGCCGATGATGCCGGCTGATTTAATGACTGCCCGATTCTCGTCCTGAGATGTTGGTGGAACAGTAGGGGAAACGGTCGGCTCTGACATGGACCGGATTCTAGCGGAACAATCGCGGGGCGTCTATCGAAGGTGCAAGTCGTCTGATATGCCAACCGCGCGTAGCTCGTCACGTCGCCGACACACACGAACGATAAACTCCTGACGCATGCTGGACACCACGCCAGGAGTCTTCAAGCAGTCGCTTACGCAGCTAATCGAATGGGCGGCCGACTAGTCATAGTCGTGACATTCGAGTCTGTATCACGCAACCCTTCGGCCTTGGCCTGGGGTTTCATCTCGAGCGTCCCGTTGAACACCACGCCCTCCTCCATCGAAAGCACCGGTGTCGTGAGGCTGCCTGCAACGACAGCCGGAGCACATAACACGATCTGGCTGGTCGCTTCAATGTCTCCTGTGATATGCCCGTGACAGACGACTGCTCCCGCCGTCACCTTGGCCTTGATCACTGCCTCCGGACCAACAAGCAACCCGCCGTCTGTGTGGATCTCACCATCCAACATCCCATCGATCCGTACGGTCCCTGAGTAGGTGATGACACCCTTGAATTCGACGTCTTTGCCGACAAACGCAACCTCGTCCGGTAGAATCGCACCGTTATGTTTCGGTAACACACTACGCCGGTTTTCCACCCACCGCTCTTGTTCACGCTCTCGCTCTTGTCCTCGCTCCGTTTCAGCCCCCTCCGCCTCCTCCTGCTTCCACATGGTATGCCCCTCCTTGTCGAAATTGGTCTTGCCAGACACCCAGCCCGCCGAGTCTCTTCTCTATCGGCTGATCACGATGTTTTATTGAGCGTCAGGGGATGGAGATGAGCAGATTACGACTCGATGACCAAGTCATTTGATAATTCATCGGGATTGTCCCCTGGGCGACCCGGGCATACCGCGGCAAGCAACGTGCCACTCTCTTGGATCCCCTGGCATAACCCGCCGACGATATCTCCTCCTTTTAGTCGGATGACAGCAGCCTCTATGACCGAGGACCAGCGATCTGATGGAACTCGTTGAAAAATGGATTGATCCGCCAGCACATAGATCTGATGTTCCAACAACGACACCATGATCAAGACACCGGTGCGCTCACGTGTCTGGGAGACTACGTGTTTCGCAAACGCCCGTTCTGCTCGAAGTCGCACCTTGTGCTGCATCCGATCCGTCGGCGTCAGAAGTGAAATAACCGGGGCCAGAGTCCCCAGCCCTACACCGATGCCATAGGCCAATATCGTTGCCAGCAGGAGCCACGCCGCGTTGGAGCTATGCCATCCCCAGGGGAGCCAGACTATTTCCGTGGTGAGCATGAGCGTCAGAACCACCAATGCGAGCAACAGGCCGGCGCGATGCTGAGCATCTCGGTAGAGTCCGGACCGACTGACGATCATTGGAACGATTTCGGCGTTGGTCGACTGCTCCGCCGCATGCACAGTCAGTCTGATCCGCTCACGCTCCTCCTCTGTCAACTGAAGTCGCTCACCAGTTTCCACTGGCACCCCCTCCCCCAAAGTCACCTCCTCCACCACTGAATCCTCCCCCGCCGCCGAATGACCCTCCACCCCATCCGCCACCACGGCTACTGTACCAAACCCAATCATCCATCCCGCGGGATCGAGCGGCTCGACCTCCCCTCCCCGCTGCCCCCATGAGCAGCAGCAGGACCACAGTCACGCCACTCGCAAGCAATGCAGGCACCACCCAAGGCGCAAGAAGCGTGGAGATCCCTGCACCGGCAACCGGGCCGATGAATCGATGAACATGCGAGAACAGGAGACCGACGAACAGTCCGACAATGACCGCCACCACAACCTGCTCGACCACCGTACTCGCTTGCCGCGAGGGTGCGGATTCGGTGGCCTCGTAGGTCCCTTCAATCGTCTTCACAATGGCGTTGGTCCCCGCCAGAACCCCACCGGACATATCTCCGCTTCGAAACCGAGGAACGATCTCATTTCTGATAATCTGTGCCGATCGAATATCGGTCAAGACACCTTCCAGCCCGTACCCGACTTCGATTCGGACCTTGCGTTCCTTGATGGCCACCAGCAAAAGCACGCCGTTGTCCGTCCCTTTCCGGCCAAGCTTCCAGGTGGTGGCCACGCGATGCGTGAATTCTTCGAGAGATTCACCTTCGAGGGAGGGGATGGTCAGAACGGCGACTTGATTGCTGGACTGCCCTTCAAGCGCAGCGAGGCGAGCAGTGAGAGACTCCACGGTCGAACTTGGCAAGATATGTGCGAGGTCGACGACCCGTCCGGTCAACGGAGGGACATCAAGTGCGGAGACTGGCGAAGCTGAGGAAATGGTGAACGTAACGACGATTCCAACGAGGACCCTCTGCAGAAATCGAGTTGCTCGCTGCTGCTCCACAACAATACCCTCGGCATGAACCGTTTTAGCAGGATATTCAGCACTGTCTCACGCTGGGTTGTCGATGGTGACTACAACCAGCAACACAGGGCTTTTCACGGCCTGTTAGAATTTCACTTCCGGCGGTTTCGCCACGGCTTTTTCATCGGCCACTGTAAAGTTGGGCTTCTCTTCCAAATGTAAAAGAAATTTCGCGGTCAGGTTCGTTGGGAAGTATCGAACCATCTTGTTGTATTCCGCCACCCGATCGATATAGCGCTTACGAGCCACGGTAATCCGATTTTCCGTCCCTTCCAGCTGACTCTGAAGGTCTCTGAAGTTTTGATCGGCCTTGAGATTAGGATAGTTTTCGGCGATGGCGATCAGTCGCCCCAAGGCTGATGCTAACCCCGATTGAGCCTTTTGAAAGGCCTCGAAGGCCGCCGGATCTTTCAGCACGTCCGGCGTCACTTGCATCCCGGTGGCCTTGGCCCTCGCGTTGACCACGCCCTCCAGCGTCTCTTTTTCATGTGCGGCATACCCTTTGACCGTCGCCACCAAGTTGGGAATAAGGTCTGCACGGCGCTGGTACTGGTTGATCACTTCGCTCCACGCCGCCTTTGTATCTTCGTCCAACCCTTGCAGATCATTGTACCCGCACCCGGACACAGACAAGGCCGTGACCGTGATTGCTACCATCACCATCGTGTGCCACCAAGGACGTCCCATCATTTCCTCCTTCTGCCATACTCGCAGGACGAGGCCCCCAATCAGGCTTGCATGCTATCATGAGGGATAAGCATGAAGATATGTCGGTCAAGAGGCCCGTGCCGAGAAGAGCATCATTCGATGGAACCGAGGGATCGCATGGGAAATGGCCCTGGCGAGAAATACGATTCAGGGCGAGGTGACTAGGCGACTTTGAGTGGGACCGATGGACTGGATCCCGAACGTGTCTGGAGAAAGGTCGTCAAGCGTTTATCCTCCTGCGCTCTGCGCAGGAATTTGAAGGCAATCCCGCGGGCACTGACGGAGCGAACAATGGCCGCCGCCTCGACCGGCGGTTCGTCCTTGGCGAGGATGATCTCAAGGTAAAAAATATCATCAACCCGCACATGGGCCTCGCTTTGGATAATGCAGCCCCCTACTGACATATCCAAGACAATGCCTTCCCCCCGTACTCGTCCTCCGGAAAAGGAGAGGGAGAGCCTGACCGGAATACGCAGGTGTTCCCGGCGCTCAGTGAGCGGTGAACCCCTGGTGGAACCCTGGCGACGGGCAAGAAACCGGTGGTCACACCGTTGACATTGGAACGGCGCCATCCACAGCCACGACGCAACAAACTCACGTGGCGAACGCGCCGGCACAGGAACCGCACCGTCCTGTCGACACTGAGGACACACGACCTGTCGCTCCATGAGACTCTCCGGCGTACACCAATCTGACCACAGCCCTTGATCGCACTATAAAGGCCTCTCCTTCCCAGTCAAGCTCATTGCCTTCTGGCGCAAACAAATTCGGTCAGGTGTTCTGCCGTAGGAGGAGGCTTGACCGGTCGTGATGTCCTTGAGGATTCGGCTACGAGGATTCCGCATGCGGAGACTCCGGCTCACTGGGACGGCCGGACTCGACGATGCCTGCACGAAGATACTCACGATTGAGAACGGCAATGAAACGAGTACTGATGTTTTTTGGGCAAACGGCCTCGCACTCATACTGATTGCCACAGGACCCGAACCCTTCCCGGTCCATCGCCTCGAGCATGGCCGTCACACGGCGCGCTCGCTCCGGCCTTCCTTGTGGCAGGGTCGACAGGTGGGACACCTTTGCCGCAACAAACAGCATGGCCGAGGCATTCTTACAGGCCGCCACACAGGCCCCACACCCGATACACGACGCCGCATCCATCGCGGTTTCGGCTTGGTCCTTCCCGATCAAGAGGACGTTGCCGTCCACTGCGCCACCGGTATTGACGGAGACATACCCGCCCGCTTGCATAATGCGATCCAGCGCACTGCGATCCACCACCAAGTCTTTCAGGATCGGAAAGGCTTTGGCCCTCCAGGGCTCAATCGTAATGTGCGCTCCATCGGAAAATCGTCTCATGTACAGCTGGCACGTCGTGATGCCCTGGTCCGGGCCATGTGGGATCCCATTGATCACCAGTGAACAACTTCCGCAAATCCCTTCCCGACAATCCTGCTCGAAGGCCACCGGCTCTTCGCCAGTCCCGAGGAGTCTCTGATTCACGCCATCAAGCATTTCCAGAAAGGACATGCCGGGGCTCACATCCTGCGCCTCATACGTGACGAACCGGCCTCGTTCGTTCGGACCACTCTGACGCCAAATCTTCAAGGTGAATTTCATAACGTGTGCGGTCATCCGACTCCCATTCCTTTCACCCCTTACCTCTCACCTTTTACCGACTATTGGTAGCTTCTCATCGTGGGAGGGACGAATTCGAACGCCAGCGGCTCCTTATGGAGAACCGGCTCAGCTCGATCCCGATACTCCCAGGCCGCCACATAGGCAAAGTGAGCATCGTCGCGCCGTGGCTCCCCATCCTCTGTTTGATATTCCTCGCGAAAATGCGCGCCACATGACTCTTGACGATGGAGCGCGTCGTGACAGAGCAGTTCGGCAAATTCGAGATAGTCCGCCACCCGCCCCGCATACTCCAACTCCTGATTGAAGGCATCCCCTGCCCCTGGCACCATCACATCCCGCCAGAACTCCTCCCGAAGCTTGGGAATCGATCGTAACGCCGAGGTGAGCCCACCTTCGTGGCGCGACATACCGCAATGATTCCACAGGAGCGCCCCGAGCTCTCGATGAAACATGGCAGCGGTCCGACGTCCCTTCACCGCCAGCAGACGGTTGATCCGCGTCGCAACCAGCCGAGTCGCCTCGCGAGCCTCCGCATGATCGTCTAGAAGAGGGAGAAGTCTTGCGGTCGCCAGGTAATGGCCAATGGTATAGGGAAGGATGAAATAGCCGTCGGCCAGCCCTTGCATCAATGAGCTGGCGCCCAACCGATTGGCGCCATGGTCCGCAAAGTTGGCTTCACCGATGACGAAGAGTCCCGGGATGGTGCTCATCAGATTGTAATCGACCCAAAGCCCTCCCATCGTATAGTGCGGCGCCGGGTAAATCCGCATGGGAACCTGGTAGGCATCCTCTCCTGTGATCCGATGATACATATCGAAGAGATTGCCGTAGCGCTCGCGGACGACTTCTAGGCCTTGTTGCTCGATAACGTCGGAAAAATCCAGATACACGCCCTGACCGCCTGGCCCGACCCCATGACCTTCGTCGCACGCAACTTTTACCGCACGCGAAGCGATATCCCGCGGCGCGAGATTCCCGAACCTCGGATATCGTCGCTCCAGAAAATAATCGCGATCCGCCGCAGGAATGTCGCCGGGCGACCGCTGATCCGATGGTACCCTCGGCACCCAGAGCCGGCCGTCGTTCCGGAGCGACTCGGACATCAGCGTCAACTTGGCCTGATGGGCGCCACCCGGCGGAATGGCCGTCGGATGAATCTGGGTAAAACAGGGATTCGCGAACGCCGCCCCATGCTTCCACGCCCGGTAGGTTGCCGTCACGTTACATCCGCTCGCATTGGTCGAGAGATAGTACACATTGCTGTACCCACCCGTGGCCAGGACCACGGCATGAGCCGTATGAGCACTGATACGCCCGGTAACCAAATCCCGGGCCACGATGCCTCGAGCCTGACCATCGACCAGAATGAGGTCGAGTAGTTCCGTGCGCGGATGCATCGTGACCTGACCGCGTTCGATCTGCCAGCAGAGGGCAGAATAGGCGCCTAACAGAAGCTGTTGCCCTGTCTGTCCTCGACAGTAGAACGTCCGGGAGACTTGCACGCCCCCAAACGACCGATTCGCCAATTGACCGCCATACTCCCTGGCAAAGGGGATGCCGAGCGCCACGCATTGATCAATGATTTGTGTGCTGACCTGGGCGAGCCGGTACACATTGGCCTCTCGAGAGCGGAAATCCCCGCCCTTGATCGTGTCGTAAAACAATCGCCCGACACTATCGCCGTCGTCCTGGTAGTTCTTCGCCGCATTGATCCCCCCCTGTGCGGCAATACTGTGAGCCCGACGCGCGCTATCGTGGAAACAAAAGCACTCCACGTGATAACCAAGTTGCCCCAACGTCGACGCTGCACTGGCACCGGCAAGGCCGGTGCCGACGACGATGATGGTGAGCTTCCGCTTGTTCGTGGGACTGACCAACTTTTCGCTGAACCGATGCCGATCCCATTTACTTTCCAGGGGTCCGGATGGAATCTTTGAATCCAGTCTCGTCATCAGCGCACGAGCCCTAAAAAGACAGCCAGGATGATCGCCACATTCCCGAGAACCACGATCACCCCGATCACAGGTCCGAGCGATTTCAGCAGACGATTCAACGCTGCGTGCTCAAACCCCATTGTCTGTACACTGCTGGCAATCGCATGGCTCAGGTGGAGGCCAAGCCCCAGCTGGCCCGCAAGATAGAGCGTGACCATGAAGGGATTTTGAAAGGCATGCACCACTTTCCCGTAGACATCGCGATAGCCCTCTAGATCGCGGCGATCGGCAAATGCGGGGTCGATGACTCCAGCCGTGAGATGCAGGAGGTGGAAACCGACAAAGAGCAACAGAGCCATTCCGGAGATCGCCATGGTGCGGGACGCGATCGACGCCTGCCGATATCGGTGGATGGTGTACTCGAGGGGACGCGCACGATAGTTTCGTATACTCAGCTGGAGTGCGAGTCCAATGTGAAGCCCCGCCATGCTCAGGAGACCGATGCGCGCCGCCCAGAGCAGGATCGGCATATCACGAAGAAAGGCAGCATAGCTGTTGAGGGCATGAGGACCTTCGAACAGCTGGAGGTTTCCCAGCATATGGAAAACGACATACACCACAAGGCCAAGCCCGGTCAGGGCCATGACCACCTTCTTGCCGACTGAAGACTGAAAGTGACCGACAAGGCGTATCATCAAGAGCCATTATACAATGAACCGTGAGTCAAGGATCGCGTCGTCTGACCACATCACATCGTGCAACCTTGACTCAAGCCAGATTCTAGGCGCGACCAGGCATCGACCATGATACTCCATGCCGCATAATGCCCTTTCGCGCGACGGAACTGAACAGGAATCTGGAAGGGGTACAGGCATCGGCAATGATGCCGATACCATCCGGACAATTCCCCATATTCGCTGATTACCTGATGATGGCAGGAGACGATTCGCGCGGGGTGACTCGACGGACTTGCAGTTCAAGCTGTTCGGAAGGATGAAGCCCTGGGACCAGCACATCCATCGCCATGACACAGTTGCGGCCGCTCTCCTTTGCGGCATACAGCGCCCTATCCGCTTGATCGATCAACTCCAGTGGAGATCGGGCTCCAAACGCACTGGTTGACACGCCGACACTCACCGTCAGCGTCATACCGGATGCCATTCGCACACGATTACCGGCCTCGGCGGACACACGGGCTCGAAGACGTTCCGCCAACACCGTCGCCTCGGCCAAGGTCGTTTGTGGGAACATCAGGCAGAATTCTTCCCCGCCATAACGTCCGACCATGTCCGTCAGCCGGACCCCTGACTGGAGGCAATCTGCAACGGCTTGGATCGCTTGATCCCCGATGGCATGCCCCAATTCATCGTTCACACGCTTAAAGAGATCGATGTCAATCATGAGACAGCAGAGCTCATTCCCTTGCGCACGCTCCTCGGCAAACGCCTTGTCAAACAAGGCATAAAAGGCACGGCGGTTGAGACAGCCTGTCAACGGATCACGTGAGGCCAGACGCTCCAGTTCCCCGTTTTGCCGTAGGATTTCGGTCTGTGCGGCCTCAAGACTTGCAACCGTCTGCATCAGAGTCTCATTGAATTCCGTCAGCTGCCGGTTCGCGTCTCTGAGCTCCGCGGTCCGTTCATCGACCAAATGACTCAACTCGCTCACCTGTCCTGACACCTTTCTCGCCAGGTCCCATTTCCGACACAGCGCCGTCGCGAGCTGCAAGACCTCGATGCTGTTGAACGGCTTCTGGAGGATCAGCAGCTGATCAGTTCGCCCAATTCGGCCCCTAATCTCATCCCACGGTTGGTCGGAATAGGCGGTGCAGATCACGACTTGTAACTCAGCATCAGCCGCCCAGAGACGCTCGATCGTCTCCAACCCGTCCCAACCGGGCGGCATTCGCATATCCACAAACGCCACCGCATAGGGATTCCCTTTCTTTCCTGCCGCTTCGACTAGACCCAACGCGATGATCCCTTGATCTGCACAATCGACCGTGAAGTGATCGCTGGCGCGAACCGGGTTGGGCTCACCGAAGAGGGCGGCCCGTGCCGGCTCCAAGGCCTCCGATCCGGTTGCTGGCTGGAGAATTTTCAGGAAGTCCTGATGGATCGACACATTGTCGTCCACGACCAGAATACGACGATTGACCTCCTCACTTGTCACTGCCCACTCCTCCGCCGACTCTCCACCATGATGCGCTAACTTGCTTTTGCACGCAGCGACTGCGCGGTCGGTTTCCTGAGGCACATCGTGCACCAAAAGGTCGAGCCTCGTCCGTGAACACTTTCAACCCCTACGGCCCCCCCCATCATCTCGGCTAACTGCTTCACAATCGCCAACCCAAGTCCGGTCCCGCCGAACTTGCGTGTGGTGCTGCCATCAGCTTGCGTGAAAGGTGTGAAAAGAGTGGCTTGGATCGCCGGTTCTACGCCAATCCCCGTATCCTGCACCTTCAGACACAACTTCGTCTGCCCAACGACATCCTCGACCACCGTCATGGAAACGGTGATCTGGCCATGCTCGGTAAATTTAATCGCGTTTCCAATCAGGTTCGTAAGGATTTGCCGAATGCGGACCGGATCGCCCACGTACTCGTGCCCGACGGTTTCGGATAGGCTGACGGTGAACCGAAGCCCCTTGCTCCCTGCCGGCCCAGAAAAGAGTTCCTGCATCTCCCCTATAAGCTGACGAAGGTCGAACGAGATCTGTTCAAGCTTCAGTTTACCGGCTTCAACTTTTGAAATATCCAGAATGTCATTGATGATCTGGATGAGGGCCTGACCGGACTTCTGCAACGTGTGCATGTATCGCCGCTGCTTGTCATTCAGTGCCGTTTGCATCAGGAGTTCGCTCATACCCAGA
>JAOUGT010000064.1 GCA_029865485.1 Nitrospira sp. | reverse complement strand
CCCCCGCCGTCCCATAATGATTGCCATTGGTCTCTCCTTTGTTGGTGAGTTCCCCTAGGAGCCTGTCCGACATTACCGAAATGACCATATTTGAGGGGTGTCTGAACCCTTCATCATGTGACGATCGGTGATCCTGAGCCAAATGTGTGCGTCGGATTTTTCGCGATTCCCAATGTCGGACAGGCTCCTAGACGGACTCTGTCTAGTCCATGAGGTAAGCAGAGGGCCACCTTGGCGTGGGCCTCACCGTTCTTAATCGTTGACCCATTGGTCATGGCATCTCGACTACGCAGCATTACCCATAAGCTAAACCAGATCGGCCCCCATTGCCGGTCTTGGCCATCCTACCCCGTATCTGAACGACCTCGGTACATCCACCAAACGCATGCCGTCCTGACCCCAGCGGCTGATTACTTGAGACACACAGGGAGGGTAAGTCCAAAGAGAATCACCGTATCCGATTCGATCCAACTCATCCCTTTCCTGGGACACACAGCTACTGAGAGAACAGAGATTCTGGCTAGGAGAGCATCACTCGTTCAACAAGTGGGTCCTAAATTTGGATCACTGCCCGTCCACTCGCCACACAAGGCTCCCTGGGGCGTCGGCGGTCTGCCCGCAGTACGCTGCTGCACCTATACTTATAAGGATTTAGTTCCTCCTCCCCATCCTGGATGCCCTTTCCTTCTCGACTACCTTGTCCGGTTTGACTCGCCTCCCCTCGTTTGTTACTCTCCGCGCGAGTTGGAAGACTCTCAGGAAAATAGACGATATGAACATTGCCGACTATCTCGAACGGAAACGGCTCGACGTGGATCAATTCCTCGATCTGGTTGCGCCTCCGTCTGTGACGCCGCCAACCACACTGCATGAGAGTCTGCGCTACAGCCTGATGGCCGGCGGAAAGCGGGTGCGCCCGATTCTGACGATCGCGGCAGCGGAAGCGCTGAGCCAGACACCCCCAGGACTGATGGCGGTGGCCTGCTCCCTAGAGCTGATCCACACGTACTCGTTGATCCACGATGATCTGCCCGCAATGGACAACGACGACTTTCGCCGTGGAAAACCGACAAATCACAAAGTTTACGGTGAAGCGATGGCGATCCTCGCCGGTGATGCCCTGCTCACCATGGCCTTTGACCTGATCAGCAGACCCGATCTCATGAAGGGCTGCGATCCCGTACGGCAAGTTCGCATCATTCAAGAATTGTCATTTGGATCAGGCAACATGGGGATGGTCGGGGGCCAGGTGTTCGACATCCAAGCTGAAAATAAGGATATCGACCTCCCCACCCTTCAGAACATTCACAAGCACAAGACGGGGATGCTCATGCGCGCCGCAGTCCGCATGGGGGCCATTGCCGCGGGAGCGAGCGAGCGCCAACTTGATGACATGACCGGCTATGCGGAAGACATCGGCCTCGCCTTTCAGATCGCCGATGACGTACTGAACGTCACCGGCACACGTGAAGAGCTTGGAAAGAATCCCAACACCGATGCCGAGCGCGGGAAAAAAACCTATCCGACGTTCTATGGAGTGGACGGGGCCAAGAAGCTGGCCGATGACTGTGTCACGCGTGCGATCAGCCGCTTATCGTCCTTCGGCCCCTCCGCAGACCCCCTGCGCGAGATTGCACGATACATCACAAGCCGTAAGAATTGACGTCGTTCATGAAACGCTAGCCCATGCAATCGAACAATCCCCCCCGTTTCACGCTTCACGTTTCACCCTTCACGTCTTCACCATGAAGGCTCTCGTCACAGGCGCAACCGGGTTTGTCGGAGCAGCGGTGGCGCGAGCCCTTGTGCGGACCGGTGTGTCGGTTCGAGTGTTGGCTCGCCCTGAAGCTGATCTCAGAAACCTGGACGGTCTTCCCGTCGAACAAGTCGCGGGGGATTTGCGCGACCCCACATCGCTTCGTGCTGCGCTCAAGGACTGTCGCCACCTCTACCATGTCGCGGCGCACTACGCCCTCTGGGCCAAAGACCCGTCGATCTTTTATGACATCAACGTGGCCGGCACCAGAAATCTGCTGGAGGCCGCACGCGCGGTTGGTGTGGAACGGACGGTTTATTGCAGTACCATCGGCGCAATCGGCTTACCGCCTGAAGGGGGGCTTGGAACGGAAGAGACACCGGTATCACTCGAACAGATGGCTGGCCACTATAAGCGATCGAAGTATCTGGCTGAGCAAGAGGTGCACAAGCTCGCCAAGGAGGGGCTGCCGGTCGTTATCGTCAATCCCAGCGCCCCGGTCGGGGAAGGCGATATCAAACCGACACCCACAGGTCAGGTTATTGTCGACTTCATGAGGGGTCGAATGCCGGCCTATATCGAAACCGGGATGAACATCATCGATGTCGATGACGTCGCCACCGGCCATCTGCTCGCGATGGAGAAAGGTCGTCAGGGCGAACGGTATATTCTTGGCTCCAAGAATCTGTTGCTGCGAGAAGTATTTGACATTCTCAGCACGCTGACCGGCATCAAAGCTCCGGCTCTAAAATTACCAAGGGGTGCGGTGCTTCCACTTGCCTATCTTAATCACTGGTTTGCCAATGTAACCGGCATTCCACCCCGCATTCCGCTGGAAGGCGTGAAGATGGCCAAGTACAAGATGCACTATGATTGCAGCAAGGCAATCCGAGAACTGGGCCTGCCGCAACATCCTCCAGAAATTGCGCTGGGTAAGGCCGTCCAGTGGTTCAAGTCCCACGGGTACGCATGACTGCCGCATCGAACTCCCATCGTTGAATGGAACCAATCGTTCTCTTTTTCAAGACAATCATCCTCCGGCCATATGTCTTCCTGTTTCTTGCCGCCTTTCTCTTTGCTGCCATCAAACTGATCGGCTGGCCGCGAACCTGGCGGTTCTGGCTGGTGAGCTGGGCCACTGCCTTTGTTTGCGAATTTTCGTCGACCAGAACCGGCATTCCCTTCGGCTGGTACTTCTATAACGGATCAACCATTGGGCAGGAACTCTACTTTTTTGATGTGCCGTTCATGGATTCCATCTCATTCAGTTTCCTACTGTTCGCGGCCTATTGCGTGGCCCTTGGACTACTCCTCCCCATGGAGAGCTCGCAAGCGAAGGAGTCACGGTTCTTACGGCCACTTTGCTTTAGCCTTGAGGCCCGCACAAGCTGGGCGGTCTATGGCTTGACTGCCCTTCTGTTTGCCTTCATCGATATGGTGATCGATCCGGTGGCCTTGCGTGGTGACCGGTGGTTCTTGGGGAAAATCTATTACTATCCTGATCCGGGCTGGCACTTCGGTGTCCCGTTCGAGAACTACATAGGCTGGGCGGTCGTCGGGCTGATTTCCCTGGCTGTGTACTTTCCATTGGACCGACATCTCGCTTCACTCACGCCACCTCCACCGATGACTCCGCGACTCCTCCTCGGAATCGGCTTGTATTATGGTGTCTTGGCCTTCAACCTCGGCATGACGTTTTGGATCGGTGAAATGCTCATGGGCATGAGCGGCTTGCTGATGCATCTCCCAGTCCTTATAATTTTGACCACTCGCCTTTCTGTTCGCCAACCGGTCCACCTTGCCAAATAGTGAGGTGACATCCAGGCTAAAGAATTTGTATAGTCGGAGGAGAGTCGCGCTCATGGGAACCAGTGACATGAACAGGTCCATTCACTCACACTCAGGGGATCCCGAACCACCACGACACGGTTCTCTCGGTGTCGATCGCCGCGTTGCAAGACCGGGCCCCCATCGATCTGCCACAAGCAGTATCCTGCTACTCACCGTTTTGTCGCTCTGCTTGATGGCCTTAGCCCCCGCGCCTGAGATTCTGCACGTGCTGGGCATCGTGGCATCCATCGACGAGAAGCATATTGACGTAAGAACTGCAAAAGGGCAGGTGGTATCGATCCAGCTGACCAAGCAGGTGAAGTACAAGAACAAAAACAACCCAAAATCGCTCGATCCACCCGCCGTCGGCGACCGCGTCATCATTGAAGCGTCAAGAGACGAGAAAAACAAGAAGGTCACGGCAACGGTGGTCCATTATTCACCGGGTAGCATTCCCCCACCCCCACGATAAGCGATGCCGACCGTTCGATTTGCACGAGCCGTCCACGAATCGCCCTTTCACGGAGGACTACGCCAAGCCTTTATGCGGGTGTTCATCACCGGCATCGCTGTCTTCCTCGCCATCGCTATTGTTCCGGGCTTGGAGGCCGACAGTTTCGGTGCCGGTGTGGCAGCCGTGCTGGTCTTGACCTTCTTGAACCTCATCCTTCGCCCTATCCTATTTCTACTCACTTTGCCGCTGATCGTCTTTACGCTTGGATTGTTTCTGGTGGTGCTGAACGCACTACTGCTTGAACTGACCGCGTTTTTCGTGAAGGGATTCACGGTCTCAGGGTTCTGGGCTTCCGTCGGCGGTGCCTTGATCATTAGCCTGGTCACAACAATCCTCAACAGCTGGACGGTTGATCGCCGTCTCCCCCCTGATCTCCAGGAGGAACCACGTCGGCCACCCAAGATCATCAATCCAGATTGAGCCTTCACAACCTCTGAGCAGAACAACCCTCCAGCGGGAAGCCTTCGCAATGATACAGAGGGGATATTAGTAGCCGCGAGGAGATCGTGATGGCACGCCGAGGTAGGTCATCGGCGTGCCATGCCGTTTCAAAGAGAACCGGCCTCACTTTGGGTCCATTCACATGCTGATGGGTACTTTATTCGTCTCGATGCTCATACGCGACATGCTTTGGATACTCTCCCTCCTGTCCTGATCTCCCGATGTAATACATGAACAGCGCCAGCATCATGATGGCCATATTGATCGACACCAAAATTGTTATAACCGCAACATCCCCAAACATAGTGCCCCGTTCCTTTCTGTCTTATTGTTAGAATTGTGTATATATCTCTTAGGGTCGGAGGCGCCTCCGATCCCACACCTCTTTACTTCCGCCTCATACAGCAACATGCGTGCCAGCAGCTCTCTCGAGAGATATCTGGTTGGCCCCACCATCAAGTGATGAGAAAATATAGATGTCGGCGCTCTGGAACTTGCCACCGGTCTTCACCACCGAAGGGAACACTCATCGGGGTGAATCTGATGGATACAGAACACCGTATCCATTTCGATACGAGCACGTTTGGACGGGTGGCCCCATGGCAGGCAGAATGGTCCGGACTACGATGTCCCGGTCAGCTCGATGTGCAACCTGATACACACAGGATCATGCCCATTTGATCGTATCGGTGGTAGAAATCAGGAAGGTGAGACCACACCTGGTCCACATTCCAGATGAGATATTCAGAATTACCTTACGCTCGCACGGCTATCGAATCTTCCCCAACAAGATTGCTTGCGCTTCCCACCCGCACCCAACCATCCGTGACCGCCCTACATCAATTTCGGAGCATCGAACGAAGACCCTGACGATCGACGATCTTGAGCTCGCCGATCAACTCTGGTCCTGGGCGAAACTGGATAGAACATGAAAATCAGAGGTCGGAAACTCTACAGAAAGTTGTCATCGTGTGAGGTGAGCGATAAAGTCGGTTCGACCATTTACTTGGCTCGGTATAAGAATCTTGAAACTGTGCTAACACGACCGGCTCACACCTCAACGCACGAGCCTCCCTCACACTTCTTCACTCGCCCCCCGACTCATCCCGTTTCTTCATCAGGGTAGCAACGAGAAGCCTGTTTCAAAGTAGGACAACTCTCCTATTGATGGGGGAGAGCATCGTGTAGGACACAACCTGCGCTTCTTACAGTCCCTGTGCAATTTTTCAACTCCACCTCCCCACACATGATCTCTGCTCGGGCGCAGAATACTCTTAATACTACCGAAGTTGCGCGGGCGTGAGGACTCCTAATATGTCATTCCAGGAATCGGCATGCGCCTTGCTCAGTAATATTCACATTGGCCTACTTACACACATGGGAGGTTACATGACGCCAATGCTGCCATTGCAACAATCACCAAGAGAGCCTCGAGCACAACGCCGCTCATTGCGGTCTCCACGCACAATGGTCCTCTGTCTCTGCGCCGCAGCCATAAGCATTCCCCCTGCCGGACTCTGCGCATCGACAACATCGCCGGTCCCGCTCTTTGTGGAAACGCCCAGCGATATCCCCGCTGCCATTGATCAGGCTTTTCCGCCGCCTCAGGTCTCGAAGCCATGGGTGCGCCGGCATCGTACGATGGGGCTTAATCCTGCGGCATTGAAAGCCATGAAACTTGCCCGCAAAGACTCAAAGCAGGATGTCTCTCTGGAGCTATTCGATGCCGGCACGCGAACACTGGAGCTTGGTGAGCCCGAAGTCCATGGTAACAAGGCAAAGGTCTGGCGTGGACGGCTGCGAGATGACCAGGACAGTGATGTCACCTTGGCAGTTCGCGGCAAGAAAATGGTTGGGACTATTGTCTCGGGCCAACGGCTCTACAGAATTGAGCCGACCGAGGACAATCGTCATCGTCTCGTTGAAATTGACGACGACGCCATGCGGCCGGATCACCATCCGCTCGTCGTGCCCGACGATGGGACCCCTGCGGATCCTCCTGCTCCAGAACCTGAGCTCCAGCAGCCTGGTACGGCAGCAGCGAGTGGCAGCGTGAGTGCGGCCGCCGTAACGACAAACACGATCGTTGATGTACTCGTGGTGTACACGTCAACGGCACGTGCCAAGCAGGGTGGCGTAGCTGCCATGAATGCGTTGATTGCCATGGGGGTCGATTTGGCCAACCAAGCCTACACCAACAGCAAAATCTCGATGCAACTTCGACTGGTCCGTACCGCCGAGGTGGCCTATACGGAAACGGGCAACATCAGCACCGATCTCTCGCGCTTACAGAGAACTACCGATGGCTTCATGGATCAGGTTCACACATTGCGGAATCAATATAAGGCCGACCTGGTCGCCTTGATCGTCGACAATGGCGGGGCCTATTGCGGAATTGCCTATGTCATGGCAAACGGCCCGCGCGCCAGTTTTGCCTCTTACGCATTCAGCGTAACGGATCGTGACTGTGTCGCGAATAATACCCTCACTCATGAAATGGGACATAACATGGGCGATGCACACGACCGTGCAAGCGGCGGCACTGGGGTCTATCCCTATTCATACGGATACCGGGACCAGATCGGCAAGTTCAGGACCATCATGGCCTACCCCTGCCCGACTGTGTCCTGTCCCCGCGTGAAGTACTTTTCGAACCCGAAGATCTTGATCAACGGCCGACCAGCCGGGATCGATCATGCGGTCAACCCCTCAAATTCCGCCGACAATGCCCGCTCTATGAACGAGGTCCGAAACGTCATCGCCGCCTGGCGCGCAAGCACCACGACTTCCGCCGCCACAGCACCGAGTGGATCGAGAGATGCTCGTGCTGATGCCCGAGATACCCTTGATGACGATGCAGACGACGAGTCGGATGACGATGCGGATGACGATACTCGTGACAAATCCGGAAAAGATTCACCGGAGAAATCGCGTGGAAAGTCTCGTGGACTCACTCCTTAATCGAATAGGATGCAGGGAGGGCCGATTGTTGGTCCTCCCTGCCGTGAAGGAACGACACAGCACACATCGATACTGAGGTAAGGAAATACGATGGTTGACTCAAGGACATGCTCAGCAGTTCAAGGATTCCGACTTCTGTTCCTCGCCCTAGCGTTGGGCAGTATGGTCGGCCAGCTGACGTGGGCGGGCGAGCTACCTGGGCCGAAGCGCTTATGGCATACGATCCTGAGCCCTCCCCCTGTCGCCCAGCTTCCGACGCCGAAGAAGCCATGGATGCTCCGCGATCGAGAAATCGAACTGGACCTTTCCCTCCTTGCAGCTCTCAAAGATGCAGGAGCCAGACCGCTCCCTCGAATTGTCATTGAACTCTTCGATAATGCGACCCCTGAGCTGGACGTGTCGTCCACAGTTTCTCGGATCAATGACACCGCGGTCATCCGTGGGACCTTTATGCCTCCAGTTCACGGCGACTTTACATTTGTGATCACCGGCAATCTTCTGATCGGAACCATCCAGATCGGCCCTCGTATCTATAAAACCGACCATATTGGCAATGGCCGCCTACGGTTGGTTGAGCTCGACCCCGACAAGATGCCGCGGGATTGATGCTCGTCGCTCTCTACCCCACATGGATGGATGGGGTTCACCCAAATCAATTGACACCATGATTCTCGAGAGAGTAGCTATTCGCCATCGATCCGGCTACAATGCCCTCGCTTGCGTTGGAACGTATGACCACGTCGACACCTCAGACAAAACCGACTCCTGAAACGCTGCTTCAACGGACGCTGAATTCGGCACTCAACGATATCGGCACGGATTCAGCGTTGGCGGCGATTTTCCATCAAGAAAATGGCCCTTTGGTTGAGCATGCCTCGAAGGGGTTTACGCTTCGGGATGTCCAAACCATTCTTCGTACGCTTTCCACACAACGTGCCGCAGCCCTGACCCCCAACACAACCGATCCCGATAGTGGACGTACCGTTCGCTTGCGGTTGATTACTCCCGGTGCCAAGTCGTTGCTCGTCGTTCCGCTGCGCCACGTGAATCGCGCGTACGGGTGTCTGGTGATTGGTCGGAAAGAGGGCGCCGCCTTTTCCAAGAAAGACCGAGCGCAACTGGAGCAGATGTGCGAGGGCATGACCAAGGCACTGGAACGTGAAGGGCTGTTCAACACTGCGGCTGTCCTGAGCCGTCCCTACGTCACACAGGAGGCTGCTCCCCCTCAGCAGGCAACCGGGGATCTGTTTCCGCCGATGATCAAGCACTTCTCGCCGGAGCTACAGGTCAAGGTTGAAGCCATCCTCAGTGAAGCCAACCAGTCTGTGGCCTATGACCGAGCCTGGGTCTGCTACTACGACCCACTGGCCGGCAATGTGGAAGTATTGGGCGTCGTCGGCGATGGGAAACCGGACCAACGTGACACCAAGAAAGATCTCAAGCCCGGCCAACGGCTGACACTGGATAGCTCCGCGGCCGGCTGGGCCGTGCGGCATCGGAAGCCACGCGTCGATCATGACCTCGCCTCCACCCAGGGGCGCTTTCTCGATCATAAACAGCTGTATAAGGACCGATTCCAGTCATCTCTCGTCATTCCGTTTTTCGTCAAGGGGCAAGTCGGCGGCACCTTGACGCTGGGAGCAAAGGATCCGGAACGCTATCAAACAACGGATGCTCGCACGCTGGAACCCACCATCGTGAAACTTGCCGATCTCTTTCAGGCACCCGCGCCTCAAGCCCCTGCCCCGACGCCGCCTGCTGAGGTTGGATCACCAAATCCTGAGTCTATGTCATCGGTACCATCTGAGCCGATTATCAGGAAGCAAGAGCGCCAATCGGCAATCGGAGAGTTCAGTGCATTTTTGGCAACCGAGATCCGTGAACCCTTAGCCTCCATTCGATCGCAATTGGAAGAAGTGACCGGCGAAGGGATTCTTGATTTCGATCCCCAGACACGGGTGGAAAACGCCATGCGCGATTTGATCCGAATCGAGGCGATCCTCAACGAAATCCTCGATTTCGCCAAACCGCTCGAGCTCAATCGACATCTCTGCCGAATTCCAGAAGTGCTTGAGAGCGCGTTGGTGGTAGTCGGGACCGATTTGGAAGCGACCCGCATTCAAGTGGCGAAAGAATACGCCAATATCATCGCTCCAGTGCGTGGGGATGAGGCAAAGCTCCAGCAGGCCTTCTTGAGCATTTTCCGAAACGCCTGTGAGGCCATGTCTCCCGGAGGCCAACTCACCATCGCAGTCACACAACATCGCGCCGGGCGCGGGTTCGAGGTCCAGGTTCTCATTAAAAATAACGGAGTCCCGATCCCAGCTGATATCGTGGACAAAGTCTTCGAGCCATTTTTTACGACGAAGCGATCCGGCATCGGACTAGGGCTGCCCAGCGTCAAAAAAATCATCGAGGAACACCATGGAACGATTGCGATCGGGAGCGCGCCAGGGGAAGGCACCACCGTCACCATCCGCCTCCCTGGTGTCAGTCGTGGCCCAGCGTTCCGCCACCGCGGACGAGGTCGTCGGCCTCCCCGTCGTCCAGGTTGACTCGAGTCTATTCATCCTGACTCACCCTCAAACAGATCTCGGCACCCAGACAATGCCACACAGACGGCTCCAGCAGGCTTTACGTGTTTGACAGAAACATCTACCGATGGCTATGATTCGATCGCTGTCATTGTTTATTGAATATACTCTGTCATGTTGTGATCCTCATTCACTCTTCTATCTCAAAGGGAGAACGGGCATGAAACTATTTACAGCTGTAGTTGCCACAGCCTCAGCAGTTCTGTTTGGTCTTTCCATGGCTTCAGCCAACCCAGCACTGCTCCCCAAGCATGAAGGCTATCCGATGAAGAACTCGGGTAGTCCTGTCACGGGCCAGCCGACGGCAAACGATCCTGGACAGTCGGATGCACATGGGACCTCCTCACTGTTGAAATCCGCGGACTCCGTGAAGAACGCGGAACAGAAGCTGACGAAAACCGATAACGCGCGGATCACCGAAGGACAGGGAGCTGGCAGACTTCCGCATGTGGAGGGACCGCAGATCACGATTGCTCCACCGGTGACCTCCGCGACCAAGATCACCGGCGACCGCAAGATCGACTAACCGATTTTTCCAACGATCCGATAAAGCAAGGGGAAGTCCTTTAGAAGGACTTCCCCTTTTCTTTATGTTTCCCACGGGAACTGTTCGCACGACGGTCTGCCGCAAGTAATCGGAACCGCCAAGGTTTTTTCGCCCACAACCCCGCATAGTCCACACCGATTCGTGGGAACGTTCCGATCTGGCTTCCGACAGTCCGTACGCCTCGATCTTCAAACCAGAGTGAGCGCCCCTCGGTCAGATCGATCTGATGCAATGACCGATCGATGTCCAGCTCGCGGCAAAGCTTGCCTGGACCATCTATCAGGTCGCCATCCACTTCAATGGCTCGGATCAACACGGCGGCGGGAAATTCGACCCGCTCCGTCACGACATTCAGCATATGATACATGCCGTAAATCAGGTACACGTAGGAGATTCCAGGCGGGCCGAAGAGCACCTCGGTCCTTCTGGTCCGTCCCTTCGAGGCATGACAGGCCTTGTCTTCTGTTCCAATATAGGCTTCCACCTCGACAATTTTCCCGGCAATCACTCCCACCCCATTCTGACGTACCACGTACTTGCCGACTAACGACCGAGCCACGATCAAAGTGGGGCGATCGAAATAGGATTGAGACAGTATCGTTCGTGTTTGTGCCATGACTCCCATCGACTATTCGGAATAAGTTCCCCCAACAGGGTCGCAGGGTGACGAAGACTCGACGAGGTACGCACGAAGCTTCGCGTGAACTGCTCCTCCCGTACTATTTTGAGGACCGCCACAACCGAGACGCTGCTGAAAGTCTTGTCCGCAGTCGATCAAAAATACCAGGCAAGTCCACCCATCACGGTGCGCGGACTGCCCGGCACAAAGTGAATGTCCGTCACCCCGGCAGGCTCAGTCCGGAGACGCGACTCAAATGCAAAGATGGCCTGTTCCCATTGCGTATTGAATAGGTTTTGAACAAACAGAAACGCCTCGAGCCGCCCATGAGGTAATTTCACGGGGATCCGATATCGCTCCGAGAGGTCGAAGGTAATCCATGAAGGCGACTTGATGCTCCGATCTTCAACAAGCGGACGAACTCCAAGATAGGTGGCCTGTAGTTGGGAGGTCAGCCCTTCAGGCCATTGAAGAATCGCCGCCCCATACGCGGTGTATTCCGGCGCCAACGGAATCGCATCCCCATTGCGAAACTCTGCATGCGTCCAGGTAAAGCTCCCATTGACATACAGCGGGCCCCACAGTTTGCCCCTGGCGGCAATTTCAACTCCCTGCCGTCTAGTTGCCCCTCGAATCCCCGTCGTCCCTTGGTCACCGACAAGGACGAGCTCCGACTTGAGATCCAGTCGCCAGGCTGTGGCGATCAACTCAAGCCCGTCCGGACCCCAGGGTCTGGTTCTGATGCCCACCTCGTAGTTCTGTGAGCGGGCAAGCGGCGCCGCACCGATCGACACAGCTGATCGAGCATCATTGCTGTGAAACCCTTCGCCGTAGTTGACGAAGAACTCAGTCCCGGCCCAGGGACCAAGAATCATGCTGAATTTGGGAAGGACAATCCCGGATCCTTTTCGCCCGTCAGGTTGTGCGGCACACAGCACGCATCGGTTGCCGACATCAAAGGTAAAAAACTCTCCGCGTACCCCTCCGGACAATCGCATCCACGAGATCGGCTGCACCTCCGCCTTGATGAATGGTGAATAGGATACCGTGCGGACATCACTGTCGATCGTCGTGCCGGTTGGACTCCGCAAGGTCTGGGTCCCCAACGTGACGTGAGCATCGTCGACCCTGGTTTGAAAGCCCACGGTTCCCACAGTCGGTATACCCAGCAGTTCGATCCGCTGTTTAAACCCAATGTCGCCGCCGTAGATGACTCGACGATCGAATTGCGCAAAGCCGTCTCCCTTCACGGGATCATTCAGAAAAAATGTGAAGTCCGTGAGTAGATCAAGCCGATAGTATTGCGCGTAGGCGTTGGCAAAAAACTGACCGCCGGTGGTCGTATCGTAGTGATAGTTCGCGTTCCCTGTCGTGCGGAGTGTGTTGCCTCCTTCATATGGGTTGATAGAACCGAATCGGTCCAGAAGCCCCATACTCACGGCACGGAACGGAATCTCACCGGAGCCATCCCACCTGGAATGGAGAAAGGTGGCCTTCACACTCAGCTCGTCTCGTCCGGTCAGATTTGTGGTGACCTTGCCCAACAGATTCGTTCGAGTGTATTGATTGTCGTTGGCATAGGGGCCGTTCGTATAAAATCCCTCTGCTGCGAATAACGTCCGTACACGGTCTTTGGTGGGCGAGAGCATCAAGAGGTATCGCTGCGTGCTATATTCCCCGCCAGCTCCCTGAATGAGTCCTTCTTTCACCACATCGCGTGTCCGAAAATTAACCGCTCCCGCCGTCACGAAATCTCCGTACTCCGGCAAGTACGCCCCTTTGTGAACATCGACCCCTTCGATGGTTTCCGGGATGATGAAGTTCAGGTCGGTGTAGCCTTGTCCGTGTGCATGCGTCCTGAGGTTGATCGGCATACCATCAAGGAAGAAACCGACATCTGTCCCGTGATCCGCGTCAAAGCCCCGGAGGAAATATTGATCGGCCTTCCCGGCTCCACCAGAATGTTCCACAGCGACAAACCCAGGAATCAGGCGTAGGACTTGTGCCGGTCGGCCCTGAGGTTGGAGCACGATTTCTTTGTCAGGAATGAATTGCTGAGAGGAAGCGGACACGGGCTTCTCCCCCACGACAGAAATTTCAGGCACTTCCAATTCCGGCTCATCCGGATCATGGGCGAATACCACGCTACTCCAGCAAAAAGCCAGCGCAAGCCAGACCCCGTGAGCAACGATGGATGATCGCTTGTCCGCAAGATGGTTCATGAGACAGGTCGCTACCGAAGGGATTTGCCTGTTGTCGTCATGGTCAGCTTGCCGTGCTTCACGCCCTTGACCGAGACTAGCGCACCCGCCACTTTCTTGATGTCTGCCCCTTTCCCCTTCACCACCAAGACTTCCAGGCAATGGTTATGATCCAGATGCACATGCATGCCGGACAGGATCTGCCCCGAATAGGCATGCTGAATGTCAGTGAGCTTTCCGGTCAGGTCTCGCACATGATGATCATAGACATAGGTGATGGTCCCGACAGTTTCTCGATTCTCGTCCCATTCCGCTCCCACCAGATTGTCCCGAATCATGTCACGGAGGGCCTCAGATCTGTTCGTGTATCCTTTCCGTCGAAGATGGCGATCAAACTCCGCTAAGAGCCGCCGATCCAACGACACTCCGAACCGAACGAGTTCGTCCATAACCTCTCCTCTCATGGGTGGCACGAATATATTTTTCGTAGCACGCCAAGATCGTGAATACAACCGGAATTCCTGGTTCCTACTCGTTCTACGAAACGGCCTTGTCGATTGGATTCATCGATTCGAGGAAGAGCAATCCGCTCCAGACGATTACAGCATCTTGTTCGCGGGAGAGGGCATCACAAGCAGGAGGCACCCCTCATCGGTCGCGGTGTCGTAGTGTACTGTCCCAGTCTCCACGATAATGACGAGTCGCCGTGGATGGTGCCCCTCTAATTCGGCCTGATCCATGGGTTCGGCTTCGCAACCATGCTCACTGATCTCGGACCGCATCACGATTCGCTGCTACTGAGCCTGGTCAGCTTTAACGTCGGCGTGGAAGTCGGTCAACTCGCCATCGTCACGGCATTCCTACCGTTGGCCTATCTGATCCGCCATTCTTGGTCCTATCCGAGACTGGTCCTCACCGGCGGATCGCTAGCGGTCATCGCCATCGCCCTCGTTTGGTTCACAGAACGAGCGTTCGATCTTCAGCTGTTTCCGATCTAGCAGTATGTTCAAAATGCATTTTTCAGGAGGGCTTGGGTCGACAGTCTTCAAAAAACTTGATCAAAGGTGAAAAGTCTCCTTGATCAGCATTCCGCATGGCAACAATGTATCGTTCACGGATCTGGTGGCCTTCAGACATAAGTTGGGTTTGGGGCCATTCCAGCAAAGGATGCTCGCGTGAATAAAGGAAGATGTCAGTGATTAATCTGGCATGCCTTCCATTACCATTCTTGAATGGATGGATCTTGGTCAGTCTGTTCTGAAGTCTCGCAGCGACTTCTAGAATCGGCATGATCGATGGCGGAGAATCCCAATAGAGAAAGTCATCACAGAATACACGAACCTGTTCTGGTATGAGGTGCCAGTCAATACCGATGTTGAGATTGACCGTCCGGTACTTTCCTGCCCACTCCCAGATGGCTCCGAACATCTCGTAATGAACTGCACAGAGAAACTGATTGGTGAGCCATCGTGCACCCCGTTTCTTCCTGCGAGCCTCAAAGATATACCTGTCGTAGGCCAGGCTAATGGCGTGCGTTTCAGCCGCGTTTCGTTCTGCTCTCGTCGTGAGCTGGGTAAGAATGAGCCCTGAGGTGTCATCGCCCGGCGTCTCGCCAGCGGATTGTGTTTCGTCCGCAATTGTCATCGAGCTGATATTCGTTTGCGACCGCTGCGGAGAATATCGTCCGTGCGTTTTTCAAGGAGCTGCTTGAATGTTTCTTCGTCAGGCGCTTGATCTTCAAGGGCCATCGTTCCCATGGTGTGTTTGAGTCGTTTGAGAGCAACGGCTCGGGCTCGATCTCTGGTGAGTTCTTCCAGGGACTTGTGAAGCAATGGTTCGAGGTTGAGCTCACACTCTAAGCCCTCATAAATTCGTCGGAGTGTCCCAACTTGGGGATCAACTTTCCCAGACTCAATCGCCGCAAGGTTTGGCTGCGTAATATGGGCACGTTGAGCCAGCTCAGCCTGCGTCATCCGTAGCCGATTCCGGAGCAGACGTATCCACTCCCCCACGGCGAGTTTGTGCACATCTCTTGACACCCTCACCGTGAGCTTTGATAGCGCTAGATCATCGAGGACTGT
>JAOUGT010000260.1 GCA_029865485.1 Nitrospira sp. | reverse complement strand
TCCCAAAGCAGGCGCGCTACCGGGCTGCGCTACGCCCCGACGTATGTCTTATGCCTAGACTTTAGTTTTCGCGTAGTAGCTCTTGCCGCATCAGCACCGCCAACCATGTTTGGCACAATCAAGGTTCAGGGCTGCCGTTCCAGCCAGGCTCGCACCTGGGCGAATGCTTTGGCACGATGACTAATACAATTCTTCTCCTCAATCGTCAACTGGGCCAGCGATTTTCCGTATTCCTGGACCAAAAACACCGGATCATATCCAAACCCTCGATCTCCGATCGGCTGTTCTGCAATGGTACCTTCGAGACTCCCTTGGGTCACATGAATATCGCCACTGGGAAACGCAATCGCGGCAACCGTCAGAAATCGGGCATGCCGTGCTTCCCTCGGCACCCCCTCAAGCTCGCGCAACAGTTTTCGGCAGTTGTCCTCGTAGGTGGCATGTGCTCCCGCATAGCGTGCGGCAAACACACCGGGACGACCTCCGAGTGCATCGACCTCTAGCCCAGTGTCATCAGCCACGGATGGAAGACCGGTTGACCTGGCGACTTCTCTGGCTTTCTTGATGGCATTGGCTTCGCAGGTCTCACCATCCTCCTCTACTTCCGGTACTGCAGGAAACTCCGCTAATGTGCGGATCTTGATTCCCAGACCTCCGAGCAATACCGCAAGCTCTCGCCCTTTGTCAGGGTTCCGGGTTGCAAGCACAAGCTCTTTGACTGATTCCTTAGTCAAGAGCACCGATCAACTCTTGCTGAATAGTCGTGAGCCGCTGAATGGCTTGCCAGCTCAGCGCCAAAAACTCATCCATATCCTGTTTGGCAAACGGTGTCCGTTCGGCCGTGCCCTGCACCTCAACATACCGACCCCGGCCGGTCATCACCACATTCATGTCCACTTCCGCCATGGAATCTTCGCTGTAGGCAAGATCCACCATTACTTCTCCACCGACTTTCCCGACACTAATGGCGGCCAGGTAATCCGTCAACGGTAACTTCTTGATGAGTTCTTTCTTCTTCAGTACCGCGCAGGCATCGGCCAACGCAAGAAACGCTCCGGTAATCGAGGCCGTCCTGGTTCCGCCATCAGCCTGAATGACGTCACAGTCGATCCAAATAGACCGCTCACCCAGTTGCGACATATCGGTGACGGAGCGCAGGGCACGTCCGACCAACCGCTGAATTTCAAGCGTTCTGCCGCCCTGCTTCCCCTTTACCGCTTCTCGGGGAGAGCGCTCATGCGTCGCGCGCGGCAACATCGCATATTCCGCAGTCACCCAGCCAGTGCCTTTTCCTTTGAGAAATGGGGGAACCTTCTCTTCCACCGAGGCGGTACAGATCACCTTCGTGTCTCCCATTTCGATCAGCACCGATCCTTCCGCATGCTTCGTAAAGTTCCGCGTCACTTTGACAGGGCGGACCTGGTCCCGCCGACGCCCATCAAAACGCACCCCCCCTGACATTGCACTCATGCCGTGATCCCTTCTTCAAGATGAGGGTCCGGATTATAGTGAAGCCCCTGCGAAAGCGCAAACCATCTTCGCACTCCCACTCCCATTCAGAGGCGCCGGTCGGCTCGGCAATGGTTGTTTACCACTATCATTCATGCCATTTGTACAAACCCACCCGCTAAATTTGGCGAATTCTGTACAATCTCTTGACGTAGAAGCAGAAGCATTTTAGAGACTGAGTACGATGCTGAAGCTCACATCAACCCAAACTCCAATCTGGACGGGTTGATTCTCCTATATTACACAGACATTGAAACGAGACCCAACGGGATCACCTGCTTGCAACGAGCCTCTACCAAGCGGCATAAAATGTGCACAGCCTTACTAGCCCCTCCCAATGATTCAAGTTGGCAGCAGATACACCGATAGGGAAGTAATACCGCGACTCTCAACCCACATGAACCCGATACGACTCGATCCATGACAGTCCTCCTGAACCAGACAACACACCACGCCCTACTCGACAATCGTCTCATTCTCGTGGTCGACGACGAGGAACCGATCCGCCGTCTACTCGCCTATCTGCTGCAATCCCATGGGTACACCGTCGAAGGGGCGGCTGATGCGCGAGAAGCCAGGCAAAAACTGGAAGCTCAGCCCTATGCCTTGATGTTGTGCGATGTCAACATGCCTGGCGAATCCGGCATGGACCTCGTCCGACATACCCTCACGGCACATCCGCATACGGCAGCCATCATGGTGACAGGCCTTGATAGCTCCGTACTGGCGAATGCCGCTCTCGACGTGGGTGCCTTTGGATACATCGTCAAACCGTTTGAATCGAACGAAGTCCTCATCGACGTGGCCAACGCGCTGCGGCGACGCCGACTCGAGTTGGAAAACCGTCATCATCGGGAAAACCTCGAGGACATCGTCAGGACCAGAACACTTGCACTCCAGCAGGCCTTGGAGTGGCTCGAGCGCACGGAAAAAGAGCTCCGCTTGTCCCGCGAGGAAACGATCCAGCGGCTGGCCATTGCCGCTGAATTCCGCGACAGCGCAACGGCCCAGCATGTGCAGCGCATGAGCCATTATTGTGAGCTGCTCGCCCGCAAAGCCGGCTTATCACCAGAACGTTGCGACTTGATCCGTACAGCCAGTCCGATGCACGACATCGGCAAAATCGGCACACCGGATCATGTACTCCTCAAGCCTGGCAAGTTCACCGAGGAGGAATTTGGGGTGATCGCACAACATGCAGAAATCGGGTATCGGATTCTGAGCGGGTCGGATGCCGAGCTGCTCAAAGTCGCGGCGGTCATTGCCTACACCCACCATGAACGTTTCGACGGAACAGGATATCCACGAGGCTTGAAGGGGGAGATCATTCCCATCGAGGGTCGCATTGCCGCCATTGCCGATGCCTTTGACGCACTCACGACCCAGCGCGTCTACAAGCCTGCGTTTGAGCTGAGTCATGCGATCGACCTCATGCGTAAACACCGGACTGCGCACTTCGACCCAGAGCTCCTTGACACCTTCATCGCGTCCACAGATGAACTCACGCGCATCCATGATCAGTACGCCGACCGTGCGGACCCCACGCCTCGCTCCGACACGTAAGCACCTGCCGCAAACAACACTGTCGTACGATTCACCACAATTCGTTGACCGCCCTTGTGACTGCCGATATACTTTTTTACTCATTGGGTCACTTGGTACTGATGCCGACGATGCGCCTACGTATGTCGAAGGATGGCCGATGATGGGAAAGAAGTTGACAGCTGTTCGTAAGCGTCCACGTAGTCGAAACTGGCTCGCGTATGTTTGTGAATCGCTGGTGACCTCAGGCGCCATGCCGACCTGGGAAGCAGCCACCTATCTCACAGAAAACCTCTTTGGAGAAAAACCCAACCCCTATCTCTTGTCACCGGCAACCCCTCATGAACTGACAAGGCAATTCCTCGAACGACTCTACCAACCGATCGTTGAAGCAGCTTCGCGGGATGTCACGCTTTCCCCCACCGCCACAATACACCTCTTCACCGATATCAGTCTGACTGGCAATTCTGCCGTCCTGGTCGTCCTGTTCCAGGGACACGCGAAGCCCAAACAGCTGGTCCTGTTCGACGCCGCCAAGGCTTGGGATCTCGTGTTTTCCGACGCAGAGGCCTTCAATACCTGGGCGGAAGAGCGCTATCGCCTACTGGTCAATGCCCTGCGCAAGGCCTTACCGACGATGGACGAAGACCTGCTCACCGCTATCTGAGCGTCGACCACTTCACAAAAACCGCAAGACACCACGACGAGAAGATCCGTCGTCCGCTCCTTCGCTTCTGGGTTTCAGGTTTCCTGTTCAGCGTTTCAAGTATGGAGAAACCAAAAACCTCCAACCTGAAACTTGAAACCCGAAACTAGAAACCATCAGCCGCGAGGTTTCACAAGATATTCTACCCAATTAGTTTCCTGCCGAACCGTCATGAATCATGAGGGTAGAATCTCTACTCTTAAT
>JAOUGT010000062.1 GCA_029865485.1 Nitrospira sp. | reverse complement strand
CGTCGCTTGCTTTTCTGGGGGTCTGGGTGGGCTATGGGAGATTGAAGACGAAGAACTATAGTAAGAAACTTGATGAGTGGAAGGAGACAGTTGGAGCGAAATTTCTTTGCCACAAATGTAGCCATGCGTTTGAGGGCTAGGCCGGTCTTAGAGGCCCTTGGTGAGATGGCGCAGGGTAGTGAACCTCGCGCCAGGGAATTGATGGTGGCGAATGGGTGGGAATCGCGCGAAAGACTATTGTGCCGGTAGTCGGAATGTGAACCCTTCAGTGTCGTCTCTGGCTCATCTCAGCATTCTGTTTTCTGGAGAACTTCCGGCCCGCGCCGCGTAATGCCCTCAAGGAGGGGAATCGGAACGGTCTGGGCCGGAGATTCTTGTGGCGGTTCAATCAGTGGGAGCCGTCTACCAGCGATCGCGTTTTCCACCCCGACCACCGCCGCCCCCGCCACCGAATCCACCACCGCCGCCGCCAGAACGCTCCATTGGTTTCGCTTCATTGACCGTGAGCGTGCGGCCACCCAGCTCCGTGCCATGAAGCGCCGTGATCGCCGCGGCCGCCTCAGCGTCTGAGGACATCTCCACGAAACCAAACCCACGCGACTGTCCCGTGAACTTATCCGAGATGATCTTTGCCGAGGCCACCGTACCATGCGCCCCGAATGTGTCAGTCAACTGCTGCTCGGTCACTGAATACGGTAACCCACCGACGTAAAGCTTCGAACCCATAATGGGGTCCTCCTGTGATGATGACATTGTCCATGACGCGAGAGGGACTTCGCAAAAGGAAGGAGCGACCCAAGAAAGTAATGAGTAAAGAGGCTCAGGTTAGACTTCCGATCACGATCTCGGTAGGAACAACATCGGTAATAGGCCGTCTTGCGCTTGTTTCATGCGAGGCCTGACGCGATGAAACATTTCTATTATAACAAGATGCGATAGCAATAGATAGCGTTCCTTATGGCCCAAGCTAGCAGCCATGTGTTTCTGCACACCAGATCCTATAGCTGGATCATGAATAGGGGGCTGTCTGATCCTGAGGAGCTTTCCAGATATTTGGGCTATAAAGAATGTGGTGTCCCCAACGGGATTTGAACCCGTGTTACTGCCTTGAAAGGGCAATGTCCTAGGCCAGGCTAGACGATGGGGACGTAACCGCGAAGGCCAGGATTGAATGGATACCACATTTAGAGCGGTGCTGTCACTAGGGGGCGCCGCCAGCCTGCCGTGATAGTCTGAGTGGCTGAAATTGATCGCAGACTATTGAAGTCCTGAGGGTGAGTCTGCTCGTAACGGAGTCTCATTCACCCAAAGGGGTGTAGAGCGGCAGCTCTCCTTCCATGGCCGCAAGTGGACGGTGATCTTGGTCCTTTCGTGAGAGGATTGGGTGAGTCACGGGCCAGGAAATTCCTAAAGCCTGGTCATTCCACAGGATCCCCCGATCGTCTTTGGGGGAATAGTAGGCTGTGCACTTGTAGAGAAAGCAGGCCGTCTCGCTGGTGACGCAAAAGCCATGAGCGCATCCGGGGGGAATGTACAGTTGCTGAAGGGTGGAGCCGGACAACACCATTCCATACCACCTACCGAACGTGGGCGAACCTTTTCGGATATCGAGGACCACGTCGTAGACCGTGCCTTCCAGGGCCATGACGAGTTTACCTTGAGCATTAGGATGCTGGAAATGAAGGCCTCGGAGGGTGTTCCGAATGGATCGGGAATAATTATCCTGGACGAAATGTTCCGTAATGCCTATCTCTCTGTACCGATTCTCGTGATAGGTTTCTGCAAACGCTCCACGATGATCAGTCAGCACGGTTGGCTCGAGTAGAAGGACGCCAGGAATCTCAATAGGAGTCAGGCGCATGGCATCATCCTACTCCGGCTCAGGAGTTGGTCCCGGCTTGGGGCGGAGTGAAGGATCGACGCCTTGAGAGGTATCAGGGTACAATCGCTCAAGTCGGTCGATCAAAGGTAACGCCTCGGGTGTGCTATTCATGCGCGGAGGACTGACAGGATGGTCCCAGACCACAGTGGAAATATTGGCTTCCTGGAGTAGAGATCGGATTGTGGACGCACAGGCCTCAAGTGTGAGTTCTGTCCCCTCACGGAGATCGAGGACACGCTCTTGGGGGTTGGTTGGGGGCGGCTCGGTATGAAGTAGTCTCCAGCAGCGATCAAAAATGGTCTGCCGAAGTTCTTTCGATACATTGATGGTCGCCAGATCGGCGGTACACAGTGCGGACACGAATAAGACGAACTGCAGTTCAGGCATTCCTGGATGATCGACATCGAGAGAGGGCATCCGTTCATTATCCGTGTGGATGCCGAGCGAGTCAACTGTTTGAGGGGGCAGCGGGAGATGGTGACGATTGTGCTGACCGGACAACTCCAAACGACGGATGGGGAGTGTGATCTCGCCTGTGAAATCGATCAGGTTCTGTCCGTTCGACAGCTGATTCAGCGGCAGGGGGTTCGACTGCGTCATCTCTTGCAACTCTTACGCGAGAAAAAAGTGCTGGTCACCATCAATAAGAGAATCGCGAGCGAAGATTCCCTGGTGCATGATGGCGATGCTATTCGTCTCATCGGACATGATGGGATGGGTGGGAGCGGGCTGGGGCCCACGCATCTTTAGGAGACAGTGGCCTCAAAACACGAGGGGATCAACGCCAAGAATGGCCTTGACCCCCTCATGAGACGAAACCACATGCAGCGGATAGCCAGACCTTCGGCCGATTACGCGCTGCCGCAACCCCGAGACAGGAGTTCGTATTACTTTTTGCCGAGAATCGCGTCCTTGGCTGCCTTCGCCACCCGGAATTTTACCACTCGCTTTGCGGGGATCTTAATCTCTGCACCGGTTTGAGGGTTACGCCCGATTCGTGCCTTGCGGTTAGCCAGCTTCAGCTTGCCGATACCAGGTACGGTGAAGACATTCTTAGCCTCACGATAGGCTAAGGCTGCCAGATCATCGAGAATCTGGACCGCCCCTTTTTTCGTGATGCCGGCTTTCCCGGCGATGTAATCAGCAATTTGGGACTTCGTCATTGATTTTGCCATTCGTAAACCTCCTTGAGGGTAAGGAATGAAAGAAATTTATGATCCGTGTGACACACCGTGCACAGAAACATTCCGCCAGAGAAATTGGGAGCGCCTGAATGTTCGTTCGTGCTCGTTTCGTGAAAGTCGGCGAGAGTGTAGCCAAGAGTCGAAGGACTGTCAACGAGAAAAACGCGCGGCTGGCGCGCAGAATTGCGTACACGGCCCCTTGCGTATCCTGCAAACGGAAGGGTACAGTAGGGCTGGATGGACTTCATGGCCAGCGTAAACGGCTCTTGACCGAGGACCAGGTGAGATGGGTAAAGACCTTCCTATATTATCCGTAGGTACGTCAGGCTCCTCTTCTGAACAGCCTGACAACTTTCTCTATTCCCGAGTCTTTTGTCAAAAGGAAAACTCGCCCCCCCTCGGCCTGTTGATAGAGTTTCTCAGGTCTCGAGGCCAGAATCCGATCCTCCCGAGCAATCTGGACGAGGGAATGCTTCAGGAATGGGCCTGGGTTCAAGTCGCGTTGGGCTATCACCAGGATCGGATGCCGATTCAGGTCTTTTGCGTTCGCGATCGAGGCAGTTATCGAGATGTCTATGAGCAGGAAAAGAAACAATTTCTGGATATCCTCACGGCGTACGCCGATGTGGAAGCTCAATTGGCGTTGGAATATGTCAGCCGATCCCGATTTATTTTGACGACCCGCATGGGCGAACAGGATGTGACTGATGAAGGCTATGACTTCAATGGCTGGATTCTTGAGTTCTACCAAGAACAGTGCAATGGCATTGTGCAGATCGATCGGCAGGGGTTCTATTCTCCCAAAGGAGAATTGATCGTCGATCTGTCGATCCCGACCGAGAGTTGATGTGGCGCAGTCACTGACCTGCCGAACCTACCCGTTGTTTGAACACACTGCACGATGGTTTGAACGTGCGAATGCTGCCCTGCTTGGTGAATTGCCATGTTGCCGGGGCTGTGCCCATTGCTGTGTGGGGATTTTCCCAGTCACGCTTCTTGATGAGCAGGTCATCCAGCAAGGATTGAACGCCCTGTCAGATTCTCAACGAAAGCGCATCGTGGAAATTGCAGCGGCTCAGGTTCTCCAACTGACGACGGAGATTCCGCAGTTGCTGGGGAATCGGTACGTCGACCAATGGCCAGAGCGGGAGTGCGAACAGGTGATCGAGGAATGTTCTACCTGGCCTTGCCCTGCGTTAGAGAGTGACGGTGGCTGTGCGATCTACCAGTTTCGGCCGCTCGTCTGCCGATCCATGGGGATTCCCCCTGAGGACGAGGGCCTTGTTGATGGTGCCTGTGCGGTGCAAACGGCGGTGCCGTTGATCCGACTCTCGAAAGCCCTTCGAGGGGAGGAGAATCACTTGGCTGCGTTGGAAGCGGAACAACTCGAGGCCTTGCGCCACCAGCAAGAGGTTGAAGGAGAAGAAATACTACTCCCGTTTGCGTTCGTAGCGGAGATCTCATCGCAGCCGGTCTCGGCCTAGACAGTCTATTTCTGCCTATGCTAAGGTGTCTACCCTTGGTTACGGGAGCGCCTGTAGCTCAGCTGGATAGAGCATCAGCCTCCGGAGCTGAGGGCCACAGGTTCAAATCCTGTCAGGCGCACCAAACCGCCTCTTGTGGTCGCAGCGACAATTCAATACCCGGTGGGGCCGTTAGCTCAGTTGGTAGAGCAGCTGACTCTTAATCAGCGGGCCGTAGGTTCGACCCCTACACGGCCCACCAAAATCGACCATTTGCCAATCGTTTCCTTCCTGCCGACGGCCGGATGAGATCTGTCACGGAATAATAGTTTTTCGCTCGCCCATGATTTCTTCCGCATGGGTATTCCCGAAGCTATACCAGAGGAGATATTTTGTGGCCCTTCAAGCATGTTGTGCCGCCGTTCCTCAAGAGGCTCGGGCTTGAGGGGAGGATGCTAGTGCCACGACTGAATATCAGAATAGCCGGTTTCTTTTTTCTGGTCCTATGCTGTTCCGTCGTCGTGGTTCCTGCACCGGCGGCCTTCAGCAGCAAGGGATCAAGTCACATCGACCATCAGATGGCGGTCACTCTGGTTCCGGCTGCCCATACTCTCCGCGTCCGGGATACCGTCACGTTCTCAACGGCTCGGGACAAGGCGGTAACGTTCCTCCTACATAGCCAGCTGCACGTCAGTATTGAAACCCCTGATGTAATGCTCACCACGGAGGAAACGAATGTCCGTCCGTCCTCCATCGATCCCACAGGTCGCTACACGCCACAAGACGACCGGATACCGGTGACGCGCTATCGCGTCTTGCTCCCCCCTGGGGCCAGGATCTTCACCCTCAGCTACGAGGGACAGATCAATCAGCCCCCTATTGCGGCGGGAGACGACTACGGGCGAACGGCCGAAGATAGTGCGGGGGTGATCTCCTCGGACGGTGTGTTTCTCTCCGGCTCAAGCTATTGGTATCCCACATTTGACGATCAGGACTTTCTCAGCTTTACGCTGGATGTTGAAGGCCCGGATGGCTTTCGCTTTGTCAGCCAAGGGAAGCGACGTGAATACCCGGAGGGGGATCATAGGCACCAGATCTGGCACACGGACACCCCGCAAGACGAGATCTATTTGGTTGGCGGCAAATGGGTCGAGTACGCCCGCGATGAGGCAGACTTCACGGCCTATGCCTTCCTTAGAAGTCAGGACCAGGCCCTCGCGGAGAGGTATTTGAGCCGGACGGGGCCCTACGTGCGGATGTACGAAGCGTTGCTCGGCCGTTATTCCTATCCGAAGTTTGCGCTGATTGAGAATTTTTGGGAGACTGGCTATGGCATGCCGTCGTTTACCCTGCTGGGCTCAACGGTCGTGCGGCTGCCCTTTATTCTCACCTCCTCCTACCCACACGAGATCCTCCATAACTGGTGGGGAAATGGCGTCTACGTCGATTACCGGGGAGGCAATTGGTGTGAAGGCTTGACGGCGTACTTAGCCGATCACCTGATGGCCGAGAACCGGGGGGAGGGACCGAGCTATCGCCGGACGACACTGAAACACTATGCCGACTATGTAACCGGTAGCCAAGATTTCCCGATCAGCACATTTCGGGAGCGGCATAATGCGGTGACGAGGGCGGTGGGCTATGGGAAGACCTTGATGTTCTTTCATATGTTGCGTCTGGAACTCGGAGATGAGCAGTTTATCGATGCCCTGCGAGTGTTTTATCAGGAAAACCGCTTCAAACGTGTTTCCTTCTCTGTCCTGGCGGATACCTTCTCCCGAATCGCCGGTTCGGATCTTCGGCCACTCTTTGCTCAGTGGCTGCAACAAACTGGCGCCCCAGTCTTGCAAGTGAAGAACGTACGCGTCGAGCAGCAAGGCAAGACCTACCAGGTTCGGGCTCGACTCGAACAGGTTCAGGGCGGTACGCCATATCACCTTCGCGTCCCCGTGTTTGTGACCGCCGAGGGAGAGGACCACACGCAGATGCAGCCGATTGTGATGAACGACCGCGAAACGGACCTTGCCCTCACCGTGGCCTCACGCCCGATCCGGCTGGACATTGATCCAGAATTCGATGTGTTCCGACGCCTCGACCGTGCCGAACTTCCCGCCACGCTGTCAGAAGCCTTCGGTGATACGCACGCACTGTTTGTTCTTCCAGGCCAGGAATCGCCAGAGTTGCTTGACGGCTACCGTCGCTTGGCGAGCGCCTGGAAGGCGACGATGCCGGACGCCGAGATTCGACTCGATCATGAGTTGGAGGCATTGCCTCAGGATCGGGCAGTGTGGGTGCTGGGTTGGAACAATCGTTTTCGGCGAGAGGTGGAGCGCTCGCTCACCTCGTTGCCTGTTCAATTGACCGAGAAGGATTTGGTTATCAACGCCACTCGTATTGTCCGCCAGACAGGGAGTGTGGTGATCACATCTAGAGCCGCAACGCCCCCGTTCAATCCAATTGGGTTTGTTGCCACAGAGACCGCGATGGCGATCCCGGGCTTGAGTCGCAAGGTACCCCACTATGATCGTTACAGCTATTTGGCGTTTATTGGGGATGAGACGAAAAACATTCTCAAGGGAGAATGGCCAGTCATTTCCTCCCCCCTCTCGGTCCGACTCAGCGATCCTCCCGATGCACGTCATCCCAGTCATCCTTCCCGCAAACCTTTGATCGCAGTTGAGCCATAAACGCGGTATGCGCGCAACCTGTGCCTGCAAGTGAAGGAGGCCAATACGTGGGTGACTATTTGAACCTACACATGGCTGAGCCCGCTCGTCCCATTCTCCAGGGTGCCGGGCATTAAAGCGATGTAGGTGAGGTTAATGAACGGCTCCCACCGGTACCCGCCGAGGCTGAAGCCTCATTTTGAGGCCGCCTTTGGGTCGCAAGGTGACCATGAGGTAGGGTTCGACCTTCTCTTGTGCCAGCTGGAGGTCATAACGACGGCCGATCAGGGCCAGTAGCAGTGGTCCTTCAACGGACGCAAAATGGAGCCCCACACAGGTGCGCGGGCCCGCGCCGAATGGCATGTAGGCGTAACGAGAACGTGGCCGCCCACCATCCAGCCACCGCTCCGGAAAAAACTGGTCAGGATTGGTCCAAAAATCTGGATGCCGGTGCAGATTATACGTGCCGACCAGGACGAATGCGCCTTCCGGCAGTGACAACCCTCCGACAGTCGTAGTCGTCGTGGCTTTGCGGTGGACAGCCGGAGCCGGTGGATAGAGCCGGAGTGATTCCTCAAAGATGGCACGGGTATAGGGGAGCCGGTCAAGATCCTCCGCGTTTGGGGTTCGTCCCTGGAGTACTCGGTCTACTTCTTCATGAAATCGTGCCTCCGCCCCGGGGTGAGTCGCCAAGAGGTACCAGGTCCATGCGAGCGCATTGGCGGTGGTCTCGTGGCCCGCAGCGAAGATAGTCAAGGCTTCATCGCGCAGCTCCTGGTCACTGAGTCCCTCACCGGTTTCTTCGTCACGAGCCTGAAGGAGCAGATCCAGCAGATCATCATGGTGCGTACCGCTCTGGCGCCGTTCAGCGAGCAGTCCATACATCAGCCCGTCCATGAACCGCATCACTGAACGAAATTCACGGTTACGAGCGGTCGGCACCCACAGCGGAGGGGACAGGGGGTTGCTGAACGAGTCGAAGGCGTACTTGATACTGACTTGGAGGGCGTGACTGACTCGGTCGGTGTATTGGGTCATACTGGTCGTGAACATCGTTTGTGAAATCACTTCAAGAGCGAGCTGCATCATTTCTGCGGCAATGTCGATCGTGTCTCCCTCTCGCCCTTTCCACGCTGCCAGGCGCTGCTCGCCCACCTGAGCCATACGATCGGCCATTGCGGCCATGCGAGATCGGTGAAAAATCGGCTGAATGATGCGGCGATGCCGCTTCCAGACCTCACCAGAACTGGTCACCAAGCCGTTCCCTAACACCAGGGCAAGTCCGTGTGGCTTCTCAGGGTTATAGACCTTTACGAAACGCTCTGACTGTTTGACGAGGATCTCTTCGGCGAGATCGGGATGACTCAACAAATAGAAGGTCTTTGGGCCCAGTCGAAAGCGGAGCACATCCCCGTGGTGTCGCCACCACTCCGACAGAGACTCTAACGGGCGCTGTCTAAACGTACTGATGTGGCCCATCAGCGGCACCGCGCCGGGAACATCGACAATTGTGAAGGAGGAAGGCGAGTCTGGCATCAGAGTATGAACGGTATCACACTGGGTCAGGGGCATCAAATGAGGAGACTGCAATCTAGGTGTAGGATGAGGTCTGAGTAGGATGCAGCGGTATTGGCTTGGCCTCAAATGAGTAAGAGCAGGTACAGGTAGTCCGTACTATTCCACGCCATATCAAACCCGCTCAATTCGTAGTCTCATCTACCCGGCCCTTGGGAAATGCTTCCTGGGATGGTATTCTGACCTTCTCGGTACTTATTCTTCTCCGCGTCCGTCGTTGCACCAAACGTTGAGAGTGCTCCGCTCGGAGCAGCAGGATCTATGGCCGACTCCACACGCACCTCGTCATGTGAAAAACAGGACCTCTGGACGAAGGACCTGACGACCATGTCATGGACTCGGCGAGTGGTCACTCAAGTCATTCGGCTGGCTACTGCTGTCGGCCTCGAGTTCCGTCATCGTCTACTCGATGCGCGTGCGGCCGGTCTTGTTTTCACTACGTTGCTGTCGTTGGTTCCGTTTCTTGCCGTGACGTTCTCAGTGCTCAAGGCCTTTGATATTCACCACGTGATCGAACCGATGCTGGCTCAGCTATTGGAGCCGTTGGGCCCGAAGAGTCATGAGGTCACGGCCACGATCGTGAGGTTCGTCGACAACATCAAGATCAGTGTCTTGGGAGTGGTGGGCATTGCCGGGCTTTTCTATACGACGTACTCGTTGATCGACAAGATCGAACAAGCCTTGAACGTCATTTGGCAGGTCAAGCAGGGGCGTACGTGGGAGCGGAAGTTTGCCGACTATTTGAGCGCGGTCCTTGTAGGACCGGTGCTCGTCATGAGTGCCTTCGGCTTATTGGCGTCGCTTCAAAGCCATACGCTGGTCCAGTATCTCTTGCAAATGGAGCCGTTCGGGACGTTGCTGGTGTGGAGCGGTGAGATCATTCCGTTCGTGATGCTCTGCGGCCTATTTACATTCTTCTATAAGGTCATTCCTAATACCCATGTCCAGGTGCGATCTGCCGCAGTCGGTGGGGTATCCGCTGCCGCTCTGTGGATCATCGCAGGGGAGGCGTTTGCGAAATTCGTGGCGGCCTCCGCCAACTATAGTGCGATCTATTCGAGTTTCGCCGTGCTTGTTCTGTTCCTTCTGTGGCTGTACACCGGTTGGATGATCGTGTTGATCGGTGCGCAGTTCTCTTTTTTCTATCAATACCCCACGGCCTATTTGTCCCGCCTGCTCTGGGATCAAGGCACATACCTCTTCCGTGAGCAATTGGCGCTGAAAGTATTGCGGGTGTTGGGACATCGCTATCTCAAGGGTGAGCGCCCGCTGACGCTCCCGGAGCTGTCGGGCGAAGTGAATCTGCCCTTGTCCTTGGTAGAGGAAGAAGTCGAGCGGCTCATTGAAAATGGTTTTGTCGGTCGGCTGCAGCAACCTGAAGGTGTGAGCCTGATCAAGTCACCGGACCTGATCTTCGTGAAAGAGGTCCTGGATTCGGTTCGCAATGGAACGCCGCCCTGGATTGTGCCCCACCTCGATGCCAGTGATTCAGTATCAGCACTCTTACGTCGTCGAGATGCTGCCGTGGAACGGGCGTTGGTGGGGGAGACCATCCAATCGCTCATGCAGGGCCACCCACCGTCTCGGCCGGCTGACGCTCGATTGTAGAGTGCTGTCCCGCCGATGTCTGCTATTCTGGGCTAGCCAGAGATTTCCGGACAAGCAGATTGCTCTTACGGTGTATTCCTGCCCTGGCCGAACGATCGAACATAGAGTAGGACTTGCCAGGCCTCTTCTTCTGTGAGGATAAGCGGGATGAACGGCGCCATCGCGGTGCCTTTACTGCCGTTCTTTAAGATCCAGAAGAGTTCACCATCGGTTCTCGTGGCCTGCCAATCCCTGTCTGTAAAATTGCGAGGTAAGGGGCCTTTGAGTGTCCCTGGCTCAATATCTCCCCCGAGTCCTTTGCCGTCTCTTCCGTGGCAGGTGAGGCAGAAGGCCTTGCCCTCAAAGAGCTGCTTGCCTTTTTCCATGGACTCTTGCGTGAGGGGCAGGGGATTCTTCCAGGTCCTGACTTGTTCGATTTGGTCGGCCGGCACGCGCGGCTTGAGTACAGCGTCGTCTGCCCCCAAGGCCCCCGAGGGAAGGGAGTTCGTGGTCGCTAGGATCAGGGCAAGCAAGAGACATGGGCACATATGGATTCCTTTCAGCCGCTGTTGTGGCGACAGGGGCCGGGACCAGCCCGACCTTCTGAGAGCGGGGCTGGTCTTGGGCACCTACTCCTACTTGTCGGAGTATCCAGGGAATTTATGTCCGAGGGACTGGGGATAGCTCACTGTGCCATCGGGGAATTCCTGCCCGTGTTGCCACAGGTGGTAGATCACACCATCCGTCCCTGCTGCAGCCTCCGCAACCTTGGCGGCCTGATCAGGCGGCATATCAAGCACTTGGACTCGTCCCGTTGCGATTTCTACCTTATGGTCGTGGAAATGGCGGTGCCACTGAATGGCTGGTAACTTTCTGGTCAGGTCCTTGGCTACGAAATACTCGACCCCAACTAGGGGTGCCTTTGGATCAGTAGATTCAAATAGGAGACATTGAAGGATCTTGTCCGAGATCCCCTTGCAGTAATGATGGAATGGGCCGCCTGGGGTGCCGTCTGCCATCATATGCGGTGCTTGAACATGAATATCGTATCCGACTGCCGGGCTTGTCGGTTCTCCACTTATGGCTGGCTGCATGGCAACCCCGCTGCATCCAACGGCTGCTAGTGCGATAACGGCTAATAATCCTTTTCTCATCACAAATGCCTCCTAGGTTTAAGAAATCCCTTCCCGGCCCTTGCAGGCAGAGTATGACCTTTTCATTCGAATAGCCATGAGAGGCAATTTCCTCAAAAAGGATTCAGATATTTATGGGGACGAGATCGAACCCACCTCTGGAGTGGGGCGCGACTATGAAGGAAGTATTGGTGTAGAAGGAGAATCAGGCCTTGTCGGAGTAATGAGTTGATGCGCTTGTGGGAGAATCTTTCCCTGGGCGTCCATCATCTCAAATATAAGACAGCACTTCAGCCGTCCGCAGACGCCGAGTAGCCGCGGATCATCGATCGGCAGGTCCATTTTCTTGGCCTGCTTCGCCGTGACCGGCTTCACATCGGTCAGGAACGACGCGCAGCACAAGACCAGGCCACAGGTGTCGATCCCACCCAGCCGCCTGGCTTCTTCACGGACGCCGACCTGGCGCATTTCGATTCGACCGCCAAACCGCCGTGCAAGGTCACGCACGAGCTCCCGAAAATCAACGCGGTCGTCAGCTGTATAGACAAAGGTGAGCTGCCGGCGATCCATAGCCCCATAGACTTCGACCAGTTTAAGGCGGATGTTGAGATCGGCGGCTTTTACTTTGCAATACCCAGCCGCCTCCTCCGACAGGCGTTCAAGTCGAGCAATCAGTTCAGCCTCCTCCGAATCTGGCTTGCGTAAGACGGATTTCATGGCGCGCATAGGTGGAGTAAATGGGGCTGCGTAGGGCTCGGTGTAGACGATGCCGTAGGTTACCTCACCGTCGGCCTCAAGTAAGACTGGTTCGCCATGCGACAAGGGCAGTCCATTCGACCCCAACTTCTTGACTTCCCCGCGGTTTCGAATCTTGACACCGACAAGGGGGACCCATGTCGGCCAGGGGGTTAAGATGTCTTGGTTCAAAGGGGACTGCATGCATCGATCATACACAATTCCCCTGTCTGGTGAAAAGGGTTGACGCTGTAGAAGGTCTAAAAGTTTTCGCAGCTGCTTGCGGTGCCATGGATTCGCAAGGCATTGATAGTACAGAAGAACATTGCTAACACTGATGCTGCCTGCTTGTGGTAGGCTAATCCACCAGGAGGAGGAAGAGGGAGTGGATCATGGGGACCATGTTGCGAGAGCGAAAAAAGATGCTCCGAATTCCCAATCAGGTTATCCTGCCGTTTGGCTACCGGATCTCGGTTCGGCAGTTGTCAGATGCAGAGATGGACAAACGTGATCCCAATGCTGATGGGATCTGGGACGATGAGACGAAGACCATTTATGTGCGAAAACGGCTTCCAGTGACCCGCCGCCGATATATTCTTGCCCACGAGCTCGGTCATGCTTGGTTGGACTGGCAACATCGGTATATGGACGATGGCAAGGCCAGTATCTAAGGTGCTTAGCAGTCAGTGTTTCGCCAGATGCAGGATGTGTTGCCATTCTCCCAAGGTGACGGGCTGAACTGAGAGCCGAGAGCCTTTCTTCAGCAGGACCATTGCCTTGAGTTTGGGATCTCTTCGCAAGTCGTCCAATGCCAATGGATTGGAAAATGCCCTGACATATTTGATGTCGACCATATCCCATTTCGGCTCGGAGGGCTTGCTATTCGGGTCGTAATGCTTGTCCTTCTTATCGAACTGTGTGGAGTCAGGATACGCGATCCTGACGACTTCTGCGATCCCCACAACCGCGGGAGGATCCGCATTACTGTGGTAGAACAGGACCTGATCACCGACCGCCATCGTGCGCATGAAATTGCGAGCTTGATAATTTCGAACTCCATCCCAACTGGTGGTCTGGCCTGGGGATCGTGCGAGATCGTCTATAGAGAATGTGGATGGCTCAGATTTCATCAGCCAGTAGTGTCTTGAAACCATTCCTCTCATTCCTTTCTCATGATGGGATACAGGATGTCATGAACGACGGCATTGTGCCTTGCTATAAAGTATGGGCGACAACCTTGCCCCCAAGACTTAATGCCCTTCTTCTGAACGAGCCTCTATAAAATTGACCAGTGCCTGATAGGTCAGCTGTCTCATTCTCGCTTTGCTAGAGCTCTGGCCGCTAAGATTGCCCTCCATCCACACTCGGTCCGAGATTGGTGAGAGGGCCTCGTTACAGAGTTCCCACATGGCATGGAGAAAACTGTCCGGCAGGCCCACCTGTATCCCTTCCGATTCGATACGGTCATCGAGCAAGGCCAGCAGATCTGAAAGCGCCTGGTCTGGTCGGTAGGGATCGGGAGTAAAGCCAAATTGTTCGTGAGATTGTTTCTCTTGCTCAGCCTGATCAACCAAGTCGCGCATGTACGATTTGAGTAGGCCGATGACGTGGCCCGAGAACATTTGGGGCGATTCCATGCCCCATTATCGAGCTTCTGTGAAGAAGGAGCAAGGTGAGCGACTATAGTCGTGAGCCGGTCGAACTGCCTCTTGAGCGGGATGAGGTCGGGTGAGGTTGGAAGAGACGCGTGGCGGTTGGGCGGGGGTACACCTCGCTGGTACGGTATGAGCGACGATCTCTCATTTGCTATCTCATGGACGCCAGGGTCGGTGTACCCGCGCAGTATAAACTGTACGCCTTTTCTTATCGTACGCAAGACCCAAAGATGGCCTTATAGGGAAGTCCATTTGGAGGTACAGCTATTAGCCGGTAGGATCTGGCGTGCTTAAGAGACAAGGTCGAAAGGGATGCAGGAAGGTGCGGGTGAATGGGTTGCCAGACCAGGGGGATGCTCAGCGGCACGGTTGTCGGACCCCAGCTCTTGATTCGACGCACACACGCATATTACTTTCTCAGTGCGAGCAAATGAAAGAGAAGGATCCTATTCACAGCCGGTCTATGTGATGATTCCAGAACCAAGTGAACGATTCGAGATTTCGCTGAATACATCAGCTGGCCAGATTACTACGGCTGTCGATGTGCCGACCGGGTTTGTTCCCGTGACGTCCATCGTGCCTCTCATGAGACGGTTAGGGGAGGAGACTCAAGCTCTTGAAATCACCCGGTTAGCCGAAACGGGGAGCGTGCCTACCTGTCAGAAGGGCTGCGCTGCTTGCTGCCGGATGTTGGTTCCCTTGTCTGCACCAGAGGCTTTTGCCGTCCGTGACTGGGTTCGCTCTCGTCCGGCCGAGCAGCAAGCTCAGATCATTGCTCGGCTTGCGGAGACAAAAGTTCGGTTGCTCTCTCACGGGATCTGGCAACGCCTGTCCGAGTTATGTGAGACCGCTGATCAACCTGGCGATGATGTTCTTGATGAAATCAATCGGAGGTACTACGCCCTTCGGCTGGCCTGTCCGTTCCTGGATGAAGAAGTCTGTACAATCTATGACGAACGCCCTGCAGCCTGCCGAGAACTGTTGGTCACCTCTCCCGCTGATCGGTGCGAGGACCTCATCGTGAATCCTGTGGATACCATTCCCACACCCTTGCGGATGAGCACCGTTCTGGGGTTGTTGTGGCAGGATTTGACCGGCACGTCGACACGGTTGATCCCACTGCCGGTGGCCTTAGACTGGGCAGAGAACCATGTACGATCGTCTGAACAAGAGTGGAAGGGGACTCAGCTCTTCGACCAGGCATTGGATAAGGTGTGGAGATTTTTGAGCCAGTCATGTTCTGGTGATCGCGGGGCATCTGGCAGCTGATCGTATCAGCCGCTGGAGCCTCTGTAGGAGGAGAGAAGATATGCAGAAGCCGGTTGTGGTGTGTTTAGACTTGGAAGGTGTGCTTGTTCCTGAAATCTGGATCAATGTTGCGCTCAAAACCGGGATTGAGGAGTTGAAGATGACGACCCGGGAGATGCCCGATTATGACCAACTCATGAAACAACGATTAGGAATTCTTGACAAACGCGGCCTGAAAATAGACGAGATTCAAGCCGTCATCAGCAAGATGGGGCCATTGGATGGGGCTGTTGCCTTCTTAGACTGGCTCAGAGAGCGTAGCCAGGTCATTATCTTATCCGACACGTTTTATCAGTTCGCACAGCCGCTCATGCGTCAGCTGGGTCACCCAACCCTCTTTTGTAATCAGCTCGACATTGACCTGGATGGGCGGATCGTGAATTATCACATGCGGATGCAGAATCCCAAGAAGCATGCCGTCGCTTCGCTGAAGGCCCTGAATTTCTTCACCATGGCCGCAGGGGATTCGTACAATGATAT
>JAOUGT010000061.1 GCA_029865485.1 Nitrospira sp. | reverse complement strand
GTCACCCCGGCGGCGCTCGGGGCGATAGCGGTCGGCACCTTCTTCGTCTTGTCGAGCACCGCCAGCATCAATGAAGCCGTGCCTCCATCTGAATGGCCGGTGGCATAGACCCTCTTCTCATCAATGCACCATTCTTTTGCGACTTGGCTCGGAATTGTTCCAAGCTGCTCGACGGTCGGAATGCTCAACTGTTTATGATCGGTATAGACCACCACAAATCCAGCTCTGGTTGCTTCCGTCGTGAGGCCGCTCAGACGCTCCGATGTCCACCGGCTCATTCCTGCCGGCGTATAGACCATCAGCAGGGGGTGAGCAAACGAGGCATCGTAGTTCGAGGGAGTGCGGACCATGTACTTGATGCCTTCCGCCGAAACTTTTCCATCCGTTGCCCCGGCAGCGCCCGGGCGAGAGCCTGCAAGACAGTGCCCCGTCGTGGTCGGATAGGCAAACGGTTCAATAGGCGGAGGCGTCGTGTTCTCGCTGCAAGCTGTGAGCAAGAAGAAGAGACTGGTACAGGCAACGACTTGTTGTGGAAGTCGCGATTGGTGGGCACCTCGGCATTTCAAGCCCATCTCAGATCAACCCGAGTGCAGAGAATACCGAAGAGAGTGAATAGCGGAGTCCAATCAACCTACTACAGGATGGTCAAACCCAACATCCTGACTAGAGCCCTTTCGCGACAACCTGCCTCCAAAAACTCCAGACGTATTGACCGCCGGAAACGTAGCCCAACACCAATGACAAGTACAGCGTCACGATGCCGGCCAAGTGCATGTTCCCAAGCTCGGCCAACCCTGTCCCTTCCAGGATGAGCAAGATGATGGCCACGACTTGCAGAGCCATTTTATACTTACCGGTCGTCTCTGCCGGAATGATCATTCCTTCTCCCGCAGCGATCGCACGGATTCCCGTCACCGCCACTTCCCGACCGATGATCAGCAGCGCCACCAGCGCACTGACGCGGTCCACATTCATCAATAAAATAAGCGCCGATAAGACCAAGAGCTTGTCCGCAATCGGATCAAGCAACTTACCAAGCTTGGTCACCTGGCCGGTTCGCCGAGCAATGTAGCCGTCCAACATGTCCGTCACGGCGGCAATCGTGAACACGATCGCCGCCGCAAGCGACTGATCCGGCGTGGGATTCACGAAGAGAATGATGAAGACCGGGATGAGGAGGATACGAACGAGCGTCAGGAAATTCGGCAGATTGAGCGAATCCTGCCCGATATCACGCCATATTTCCAGAACACGGTTCATGTCGTTACTTTCGTCAATTCTTTGGTGAGTTTCGAGTTGCGAGTTTCAAGTTTCGAGTTTGGGACTTTGAAAATCCCTGAATCCTTCCTACACAACCCGAAACAAAAAACACGAAACTCGAAACCGCTCAGCACACGACTCGTCATGGTCATACCCAGCACTTCAGATGTATGCTAGACAATCCCATTCTTGAGTAAATCATGCAAATGTACGACACCTTGAATCGTACGGCCGTCTTCCGTGACCACCAATGTGGTGATTGAAAACCGCTCCATCATCTCCACGGCCTTTGCCGCCAATTCATCAGGCCCAATGGTTTTTGGATCGGCTGTGGCCAATTCTTTGGCCGTCGCATTCACCAGGTCCGTGCCCCGCTGAATAAAGCGCCGAACATCGCCGTCGGTAATGACGCCGAGCAACGCCCCGTCGTGATCAACCACCGTCGTCATCCCGAGCTTTTTCGCCGTCATCTCCAGCATGGCCGCCATGCCTCCGACGGTGCCTTGCACCATCGGGATCTCCGGATCAGCATGCATGAGATCCTTCACCTTCACCAGCAATCGCCGCCCTAAGCTGCCTCCCGGATGGAACCGGGCAAAGTCTTCTGCTTTGAATTCTCGTTTCTGCAACAGGGCCACAGCCAGTGCATCGCCCAAAGCCAGCGTCGCCGTCGTGCTCGCGGTCGGGGCCAGCCCCATAGGACAGGCCTCTTCCGCCACCGACACATCCAACGCGACATCGGAGTTTTTCGACAGGGTTGAGCTCATCCGCCCTGTCATGGAGATGACCGGAATGCCCAAGCGTTTCACGAACGGCAACAACTGCAACAACTCCTGAGTTTCTCCGCTATTCGAAATTGCCACCAAGACATCCCGACGAGCCAACATGCCGAGATCGCCATGCACGCCCTCAGCCGGATGCAAAAAGAACGAGGAGGTTCCGGTACTGGCCAGGGTAGCGGCAATTTTTTGCCCGATCAACCCCGACTTTCCCATCCCGGAAACCACGACCTTCCCCTTACAGCGAACGAGCACTTCCACGGCCTTGACGAATCGTTCATCGAGCCGGCTGATCAACGCTTCAACCGCTCGAGCCTCGATCTCGAGCACACGACGCCCTTCAGCCAAGCTCTCTTCCGCTTTAGCGGTCTTGGATTCTCGCCCAGATGCTCTCACCGTCATAGATCAGCTCCACCTCGCGATCGTGAATCGGCTGCCGGTACTCTTTGGGGCTTGCTCTGTCACGCGGACGGGATCAGTTTCTTGGTTTGACCACATCACATATCCGCATGATCCGTTCCAGCAGTGCCTTCAACTGATGTAACGGAACCATATTGGGTCCGTCGGACAGGGCTTCATCAGGATTCGGGTGGACCTCCATGAAGAACCCGTCGACCCCGGCCCCAGCTGCCGCACAAGCCAATGGCTCGACAAACTCCCGCTGGCCACTGGACTTTGTCCCACCGCCACCCGGCAACTGCACACTGTGGGTGGCATCGAAGACGACAGGATACCCGAAGTTCCTCATGATAGGGAAGGACCGCATATCCACGACAAGATTGTTGTAGCCGAAGGACGATCCTCGCTCGGTCAGCACGATCCGCCGACTCCCGCACTCTTCGATTTTCTTGACCGCGTTTCCCATCTCAACCGGCGAGAGAAATTGGCCTTTTTTCACGTTGACGACCTTTCCCGTCTTGGCCGCCGCAATCAGGAGATCCGTCTGCCGGCAGAGAAACGCCGGGATTTGCAGAACATCCACGACCTTCCCGGCCTCCGTCGCCTGCTCTTCCGTATGCACATCGGTCAACACCGGCAGTCCCAGCTCGTCCCTCACCCGCTTCAACACCGCCAACCCCTTTTCCAAACCAGGCCCGCGGAATGAATGGATGGAGGTTCGGTTGGCCTTATCGAATGACGACTTGAAGACGTAGGGGATTCCCAACGCCTTCGTCAGCTCGACAATTCGCCCAGCCGTATCCATGACGAGTTGCTCGCTCTCGATCACACAGGGACCGGCAATCAGAAACGGCCGCTGCCCCTGCCCGACCTTAAACGAACCGATGTCGACAAGCTGTGCCATAAATTAGTGTCCGAGCTTCTTCCGGAGCGCGGCGCCTACAAATCCGCTAAACAGAGGATGCGGGCGATGCGGCCTGGAACTATACTCAGGATGGAACTGAGTTCCCAAGAACCAGGGATGATCCTTCAGTTCCAGAATTTCGACCAGCCGCCCATCCGGCGAGAGGCCGCTCAAGACTAGTCCCTTCGCACCCAAGCGCTCGCGATAGGCATTGTTGAACTCATAGCGATGGCGATGGCGTTCGCGCACCTCGTTCACACCGTACATCTTCTGGGCCAACGTCCCCTCGCCTAACTTACAGAGATACGATCCCAGCCGCATCGTTCCGCCTTTGTCGCTGATGCCCTGCTGATCCGGCATGAGATGAATCACCGGATGGGGCGATTGCTCGTCAAACTCTGAACTGTTGGCACCCTCAAGCCCTGCCACATTGCGTGCAAACTCAATCGCAGCACATTGCATTCCTAGACACAGGCCAAGGAACGGCACCTGACGCTCCCGTGCATACCGAATAGCGGTGACTTTCCCCTCGATCCCTCTGGTCCCGAATCCACCGGGGATTAAGATCCCATCCGCCTCGCGGAGAATTCGCTCCGTCCCTTGCCGTTCGATATCTTCGGACTCAACCCAGTTGATATTGACCTTCGTCTCGTGGTCGATTCCGCCGTGAACCAACGCCTCTCCTAGGCTCTTGTAGCACTCCTTCAGCCCCACATACTTTCCGACCAGCGCGATGGAGATTTCATGCTTGGGCCGTTTGATCTTCTGGACCATCGCGTCCCACTCGCGAAGATTCGGCTGGCCGGTCTCGAGATGCAGCTGACGGACGATCAGTTCGTCCAACCCTTCTTTTCGAAAGACGATGGGCACCTCATAAATCGTTTCGACGTCTTTGGCCGTAATCACGGCATCTTTATCCACATTGCAAAACATCGCAATCTTGCCCTTGAGCTCCGGGGGAATATAGCGGTCGGTTCGGCATAAGAGGATATTCGGCTGAATACCGATTTCCCGAAGCTTGTTGACCGAGTGCTGCGTCGGCTTGGTCTTCAGTTCACCGGCCGTCCCGATGTAGGGGACCAAGGTCAAGTGAACATAGAGCACATTGTCGCGCCCGACGTCGTACGGCATCTGTCGGATGGCTTCGAGAAACGGCAGACTCTCAATGTCTCCCACCGTCCCGCCGATTTCAATGATGGCGACATCCACTCCCTTGGAGATCCGCGTGATCGCCTGCTTAATCTCATCCGTCACATGCGGCACCACCTGAACCGTCCCACCAAGGTAATCCCCACGCCGCTCCTTGGTAATGACCGAATGGTAGATCCGACCCGTCGTGTAATTACTTTCCTTCGTCAGCGAGAGCGAGGTGAATCGTTCATAGTGTCCGAGATCGAGGTCGGTCTCGGCACCATCGTCGGTGACAAACACTTCGCCGTGCTGGTACGGGTTCATCGTCCCTGGATCGACATTGATGTAGGGATCCAGCTTGAGAAACGTGATCTTCAACCCACGGCTTTCGAGGAGGTTCCCAATGGAAGCCGATGCCAGTCCCTTCCCAAGCGATGAGACCACTCCACCGGTCACAAAAATAAATTTATTCATGGCTCTCCTCTCTCCTGGACATCAGGCCGCCCCATCCCAGCTGTGCACCTCATACTTTGAAAAACACCCCGCTGCTCTTCAGCTCACGTTTCACCGCAATATACTGCTGGAGTCGTTCCGCCACGTCAGGGACGTCCTCCGGACGATCTACTCTCAGCGAGGCATGTTTCGTTTCCCACACGCGGATGCGAATACCATGGTCAAGCGCACGAAGCTGCTCGAGTTTTTCAGCGTCCTCGATGCGGCCGGTCGGTAAGGACGCCAACCGAAGTAATGTTTCTTTCGTATAGATGTACAGTCCGAGATGGATATAATGGAGTCCTCCGATAGCCTGGTGCTGAGGATCGTCTCGAACGAACGGGATTGGGGCTCGCGAAAAATAGAGCGCATCGCCTTTCGCATCAGTCACGACCTTCACCACGGTAGGATTGAGCAAATCGTCTGTTGAATCGATCACTCGCTTGAGCGTTCCCATCCCCACGCCGCTATCCAAAAACGGCTGGATGAGATCAGTCAACAGATCCGGGGTCAAGGGGATCTCATCCCCTTGCAAGTCCACGAAACAATCCCCCGCAAACATCCGAGCTACCGCGGCAACTCGATCTGTTCCTGTTCGATAATCGCCGGTCACCATGAGAGCACGCCCCCCGAACCGCTCGACCGCCTGCTTGATACGCTCGTCATCAGTTGCGACGAGCACCTCCGACACGGCACGGCAGGCCGCCGCCTGTTCGTACACATGCTGAATCATCGGCTTGCCGTTCAGCTCGACAAGCGGCTTCCCAGGAAAACGGGATGATCCGTATCGAGCGGGAATCACCACGGTCACGGTTCTGGACGTTTTAATCATGTCCAAAGGCCTCAGACAACTGTGTCGGCGACACCGTCGCGGTTCCCACCATTCCGACCACGATCCCGGCTGCATAATTGGCCATCATCGCTCCTGTCTTGATGTCTGCCCCTGCCGCAAGGGCCAGCGCCAGCGTCCCGATGACCGTATCCCCCGCACCGGTGACATCATAGACTTGCCGCGCTTTCGTCGGAAGATGCCAGGACCGCCCATCCCCTTCATAGAGACTCATGCCCTTTTCACCACGCGTAATCAGAACGGACTGACAACCAAGCCGCTGGCGGATCATGGCTCCGGCTTCGTTGATGGTTTGATTGTCATCCCCGTGCATCCCCGACGCCTGGGTTGCCTCAAGGTGATTCGGCGTAATGACGGTCACGCCCTTGTAGAAATTAAAGTGTTCCACCTTCGGATCGACGATGACCGGAACCCTGCGTAACGCCGCCAGACGGGTAATCTCCATCATCAGGGTTGATGACACGACGCCTTTGGCATAGTCCGACACCACAATACAGGAGAGCTCACGGAGTTTTGACTCCACATACCGAACGATCTTCCGACGAAGCGGCGCCCTCAACTCAGTTCGACCCTCGATGTCATAGCGGACGATCTGCTGGTTGTGGGCGATGACCCGACTCTTCCTGGTCGTCGGTCGCTCACGATCGATCACGACGCCGCCCAGACTGGCCCTGGTGTTCCCGAGTGCCTTGAGCAAACGTTTTCCGCTCTCATCCGCTCCGATTACTCCGCAGAGAGAGGCTTTTCCCCCGAGCGCCAGAATATTGCTGTAGACGTTGGCGGCTCCACCCAATCGGATCGACTCCGACTCGACATGAACCACAGGGACGGGCGCCTCAGGAGAGATGCGGCTTACTCGCCCCATCACATAATGATCAAGGATCAAATCGCCGATGACAAGAACAGAGGCCTGGGGAAATCGTTGCAGGTACGCTCGGAGTACCGTGGATGAGGGGAACTCGCCCTTCCCGGATGAATCCTTCTTGGGAAGCACGACACCACCGCTTTTTTTTACTGAATGGCTTTGGCGAATCGTTCCCACCGAACCCACTCCGTCCAATTTCCCTGCCCATTCCAGGACCAATAGATACGGAACGCTTTGCCGCGGATCTTCTCCTCACGGACGTACCCCCAAAACCGACTGTCCAGGCTTTGGTCGCGATTGTCGCCCATGACGAAATAGGACTCCTCAGGCACCGTCACTGGACCAAAATTATCACGAGGGTTGACCGTCCCGTCGATGATGCCGGGATCAATGCGTTGGGTAAAGGCTTTATCATCAAGCGGCTGACCGTTCACCAGGACCACCTTGTTCCGTAACTGAACGGTGTCGCCAGGCAATCCCACGATGCGCTTGATAAAATCCTTCTCTTCATCCTCGGGAAACCGAAAGACGATGATATCGCCACGTTGCGGCTTGCCGAACGTGACGACGGTGGTGGATGTATAACAATTGACCGGTGGAAAATTCCATTGCAGTTTGCAATCCGTCGGCCACTGCAGACCATAGGACAGCTTGCTGACCAAAATATGATCACCGATCAGCAAGGTCGGAATCATGGACCCTGACGGAATCTTGAAGGCCTGCACAACGAACACGCGAATGGCGAATGCCAACAACATCGCGACGATGATCGCTTCGGCATACTCTCGAACAATAGACTTGCGTCCGGCCTGGTCGGCGCTGTCGGCAACCTTGGCGCCGGTCAGCGACGCCGGTTCACTGGACCTCGACCCACCGGACAACTTGTCCGCATTGCGCTGGTTCGAATCGGGGCTCATTCTTCTCCGACCTTCAGAATCGCCAAGAAAGCTTCCTGTGGCACTTCGACACTGCCGACCGCTTTCATGCGTTTCTTTCCTTCCTTTTGTTTCTCCAGTAACTTCCGTTTCCGCGTGATATCACCACCATAGCATTTCGCCAACACATTCTTCTTCATGGCCCCGATGGTCTCACGCGCCACGATTTTACTTCCGATGGCCGCCTGAATCGCGATCTCATACATCTGCCGGGGAATCAATTCCTTCATTTTCTCGGCCAGCTGACGCCCGCGTTGCACCGAACGATCTTTATGCGTGATAAAAGACAAGGCGTCAACCGCCTCACCGTTCAGGAGGATATCGAGTCGCACCAGATCGGATTCGCGATAGCCGAGCAACTCGTAGTCCAGCGACGCATAGCCCTGCGTCCGGGACTTGAGTTTATCGTAAAAATCCAGAATGACCTCATTGAGCGGCAATTCGTAACTAATCACCACCCGCGTCGGATCGAGGAAGTGGATGCTTCGCTGAATGCCTCGACGCTCCTGGCACAGCTGGAGAATGGCGCCCATATACCGTTCGGGCGTAATGACCGACGCGAGAATGAACGGCTCCTCGAACGACTCAATGCTGCTGGGTGGCGGGAGCTGTGATGGATTCATGACCTCCAACACCTCGCCTTTGGTCGTCATCACGCGATAGACGACGGTCGGGGCGGTGGTGAGGAGCGTCAAGTTATATTCACGCTCGAGCCGTTCCTGAATGATCTCCATATGGAGAAGACCCAAGAACCCGCACCGGAACCCAAACCCCAAAGCCAACGACGTCTCCGGTTCGTAGACGAATGAGGAGTCATTCAGCCGGAGCTTGACCAGCGCATCCCGCAAATCTTCATACCTGGCTGTGTCGGTGGGATAGAGACCGCAGAACACCAACGGCTTGACGTCTTTATACCCTGGAAACGGCTCAGCCGTAGGCGAGACCGCATCGGTCAGCGTATCCCCAATCTTGACGTCGGCGACTTCCCGCATATTCGCACAGAGATACCCGACTTCGCCGGTCAGCAGCTCCGTCTTCTTCGTGCGTTTGGGCGCAAAATGCCCGACTTCCATCACTTCAAACGTGCGATCGTTCGACATGACTTTAATTTTCATGCCAGGCCTGATCGCCCCATCCACCACTCGCGTGAGCACGATCACACCCTGATAGTTATCGAACCAGGAATCAAAAATCAGCGCCTTAAGCGGAGCCTGCGGATCTCCGGAGGGAGGTGGGATCCGTGCGATGACTGCCTCCAAGACCTCCGGCACACCTTTGCCCTCCTTCGCACTAATGGGAAGGGCATTGTCGGCTTCCAGCTGCAACACATCTGAAATCGACTGTTTGGTTCCTTCAAGATCCGCGCTCGCCAGATCAATCTTATTGATCACCGGAATAATGGTCAGGTTGTTCGCCATCGCCAGATTCACGTTGGCAATCGTCTGCGCCTGCACCCCTTGCGTGGCGTCAACCAGTAAGAGGGCCCCCTCGCACGCAGCGAGGCTCCGCGAGACCTCATAGGTGAAGTCGACATGCCCCGGCGTATCGATCAAATGCAATGCATAGGTCTTCCCGTCCCGGGCCTTGTACCGGATCGCCACTGCATGGGCCTTGATCGTAATGCCACGTTCCCGCTCGAGGTCCATGGCATCGAGGATCTGATCTTTGGCTTCTCGGGCAGTAACTGCGCCAGTAGCTTCTAGGAACCGGTCAGCGAGGGTTGATTTGCCGTGATCGATATGGGCAATGATGGAAAAGTTGCGTATAAGACTTTGCAAATCCTAACTCATTTGGTGAAAATCGGTTCATTATAGTAACTGCCTCCCGGGTTGTCAAAAGAAGTGTATCGGGTCAGAACACATAAAAGCGGCAAGAGCCTCAAGGTAGCCTGGCCCAAACGTCGAGCTGTGTGATTCCTGACGCCCCAGAACACGAGCAGGCCTCGTTGGACCGAATCGGTCCGATGAGGCCTGCTCGAATACCGACCCGTTTGAGGGTGAGCGGTCTGCTGAAAACTGACCAGCGCATGTGTTCGTGCATACGCCTCCATCCATCGTTATCCCGTCCCCCTCTCAATAACCTCAGAAGCTGTTACCGGAGACGGCAGCCTCACGAGACTGAGAAACCGGTTCGATGAGAATCAGCGGTTTACTCGACCTACAACTGTGTGATCACGTATCATCAGCCCTATTGAGGCAACCGGTCTCGCTCATTCGCACAAGAGGCTCACATGGAGCGCATCGTCAACTTGCATATTGAAAAACTCCCAGAGGGCGTCTACCTGGCAACCTCCGACGCAATCCAGGGACTCGTGGTACAAGGACGGACGATCCAAGAAACTATCGAGATCGCCCGTGATGTCGCGAAGAAACTCGTCGAGGCCAGGCAAGAAGGCGAAGGGGAATCTCCGCTTCCTCCGGCACGTGACAAATTCGATTATCCCCTCATCGTCAATGCCTAATGGGACGACTCGCCGGGTTCAGATACCGGGAAATCGTCCAACGGCCTAAAGCCCTCGGATTTTAGTTCGACCGTCAGGCTGCAGGGAGCCACGAGATTTTGGTGAACCCATGGTCTCATCAATACACCACGATCCCGAACCATCCTGGTGACATGCCCGAATGGACTCTCCGCGCCATCCTCAAACAGGCCGGCGTGTCTCCCGATCAATTCTTGAATACATAACCCCAGCACCCCCAAGAACAGCTCGCCCGTCTACTCTGTTCCGCCAAGTTGACCAGCTGAGAACCTCAGCCACCAGACATCCGCAATAGTCACGACAACCCACTTTTCGCGTCGTGTTCTTAAAATATTCCCGACCCCTTTTTATCATCTAGCCTTGACCAAGCAAGTAGTTCTTCAGATTTGTGGCAACATCTGGATGCAGCGGACTCAGTTCCGCTGATTTGGCAAACGGCGCCTGATCAAACGTCACCGCCCGTTGACCAAAGAATACCCCCATCAAGGAGGCGAGACCACCGCCTAAACTATGACCGGTAAATGTACTGGTCGCACCGGGATTGCCATGGAGAACTTTGAGATAGTAGCGCGCTGCATCATTCAGCTGTGCAGCACCGAAACCCGTGGCTAAACCAAAATTGGCAAAATTGTCGACAGTAAATAACCCATCGGTCCCGGCATACGAGATGACGATTTCTTTATCCGCTCCAGTTCCCCTACTAAACGAGACCGCCTCAAAACCGCTGGAGGAGGGTGTGAAGTCTGGATTATTAGGCACATGAAGGAATTCAGTCCAGCCTGTTGGAACAGGAAAGAAGTTAATGCCAGTGGGATTGAGAGTTGATTGATAGGCCCGCCCCGCCATCAATGCGTATTCGACTGTTGATACCATAACTATTCTCCTTAGACATAGATGCGCGAGAAGCTACCAGTCCGTGCCATACGTACTCTTATGCTACTCTGGCGCCAATGGCCACCAGTTATACTCCAGAGGTTTTCCGTCTACTTCTGGAGCTATACGCTTTCCTGCTGCCGTCGTTGGAATCAAGCAACTAGTAGTTCCTGTACCGTGCCTCACCATCTCCCGCAAAATAGTTTTATATTCTGGCTGCTGGTACCCAGCTATTACACGCTTGATTGCCTCTGCAGAGACGAACCGCGTGCCAAGTTTTTTGACCTCAATGTCAGGCATAGAAAAGATCATGTTGGGGGTGGTGATTTCTGCTGGCAACTCGTGTAAGGGGATGCGTCTCCACTCCTTATCGTGGTAACGGGAGATCACATAGGGTGGATTGGGCCTGCCCCATTTGTTATAGGACAGGCACCCCATCTGTTATAGGACAGGCACCCCATCGGATAGACCACGAGGTACGGTGTACCACCGGAGATGTCGACTGCCATAGGCAGAAAATTCGCCTGGCCAAGATCGGAGCTGGCGTGATCCTCCCATGTGATGGTTTGGTTATTGCCGGGCACGGTAAACCTCAGCCGCTGATCGGTGAATGAGGGCTTTTGTCCGACCTCATGCCGCCCACCCCGTTTGACCATGCGGTCGACGACCATCTTGCTCCCGTCGTGCAGCAGGACTTCTTCTTGCCAGCTCTCTCCCCCGAACGGAAGCGCGCCCAGTGCCCCGCACGCACTCGTCGCAATCACGATGATCAGACTGCTTATTGGGAAGAGCCTTCGCAACCGAGATCGGTTCCTCATGCCGCCATCCTTTTCTAGCCGTCCTCGTCCCTACTCCCTGGCCTTTGGTCTGTCCTTCCTCGACTCCCGTAATCCCAGCAAGACCTGCTGGATCTGCTGCTGCAACTGTGCCAATGCATTCCCGCCCATCGCACCCGAGAAACAAGATGCCCGCCCAAACCTATTGCTGCCGTTTGAGCATCCTTGTGGTCTTCGCGATCGCCGCAGCAGCGCTGGTTCGATGAAGCCGAAGTCGAGATAGGCGATGCCTTGCGCCACACCGACGTCCGTATAATTCGCCGCGCGTGGATGCGCGGAGGAGTCGGAGGGGTTCAGGCGAACGTTCACGGGAGTTATGGTCGGTTTGGATTCACTCATGACACCACCTCATGGACTGAGACTGAATCGACCGCGCCGGCTGAGCGGCGAGACGGTCAACAGCCCCAGACCATACAGGCATCGATCACGCTTGCAGGCAAGAGACGACGAAGATGAACGAATGCAAAAAGGAGAGGACCGTTGACGGGGATCGAGTGAATACAACACCGAATTCACGGATGCCTCTCCGCTCTGTCATTGATGCGGCAGGGTGAGACACTAGGCAAGGACCCCACCATAACGCGGCGCACCCTACCATCTTCGCTTCAGAATGCAAGCCCGCGCTCTGAGATTCTCGTTGCCTATCTCTCGCATCTTGCACATGAACGACGAACCACCGTACGACGGACTCACGGCCCGGAGTCCTGTCGCGAGCAAGCGACAAGAGGACTTTTGCTCTGTCCTCATGCTATAAGCCAATATCTTTTTTATCGTGGCTCGTACACCAACCACTCAACAATTGAAGGATTGGGACCGCCGCTACCTCTGGCATCCGTTCACCCAGATGCGGGAGTGGGAGCAGGAGGAACCCCTCATTATCGAGCGTGGGAAAGGCTCGTATCTGATCGACACCGAAGGCAAGAAATACCTCGATGGAACCTCCTCGATCTGGGTCAATCTCCATGGTCACCGCCACCCGACCCTGGATCGAGCCATCAAGAAACAGCTCGACAAAATCGCCCACTCGACATTTCTCGGGCTCTCGAACCCACCGGCGATTGAGCTCGCCCGTGAGTTGATCCGCATCGCTCCCAAGGGGCTCACCCGCGTCTTCTATTCGGACAACGGCTCAACGGCGGTTGAAATTGCCCTGAAGATGGCCGTCCAGTACTGGCAACAGCAGCATCCTGAGACCGGGCCAAAGCACACATTCCTCCATCTCAAACTCGCCTATCACGGAGATACGATCGGGGCCGTGAGCGTCGGCAACATCGACCTGTTCCATGCGCGGTTTAAACCGCTCCTGTTTCCAACGGTGGAGGTAGAGCCGCCCCACTGCTACCGCTGTCCGCTCAAACTCACATACCCCTCCTGCAACATCGCCTGCATGGAGCCGATCGCCGACATCCTCAAGAACCGCCATCGAGAGTTGGCCGGTGTGATCATCGAACCAATCATGCAAGCTGCCGCCGGGATGATTCCGCAACCGCCCGGATACCTCAAACGCATTCGTGAGCTGTGCACACAGTACAAGGTGTTATTGATCGTCGACGAAGTCGCCACGGGATTTGGACGAACCGGCAAGATGTTCGCCTGCGAGCATGAAGGCGTCACGCCGGATCTCATGGCCCTCAGCAAAGGACTCACCGGCGGATATATGCCGCTGGCGGCAACCTTAACCACGGATGCCATCTATCAAGGATTTCTCGGAAGGTACGATGAGTTCAAAACATTCTTTCATGGCCACAGTTTTACCGGCAATCCACTGGGCTGTTCTGTGGCGCTCGCGAATCTTCATGTGTTTCGTCAGGAAAAGACGCTCGCTCGACTCGCCACCAAAATCAAGTTCTTCAGCCGGTTACTCGCACCGCTTGCGGCAATCCCTCGGGTGGGCGATATTCGTCAACGGGGATTCATGGTGGGAATTGAATTGGTCAAAGAGAAAACGACCAAGGCCCCCTATCCACTCAGCGCGAAGGTTGGCCACCGCGTGTCAGCTATCGCTCGATCAAAGGGGCTGATCTTGAGACCGATCGGGAATGTCCTTGTGCTCATGCCGCCACTCTCGATCTCCAAAGGCGAATTGAAGAAAACGGTGGAAATTCTCAAGCAATCCATAGAAACTCTGCAGATCAATTCCTATTCGAACGACGACACACACAACAACCGGTAGCACCACATGCCCTCTATGCAAACCTGTGACTTTCTCATCATTGGCGGCGGAGTCATCGGCCTCAGTATCGCGCGCGAACTGCGAACACGGCGCGGAGATGCCCACATCCTCTTGATTGAAAAAGAGCCCTCCTGTGGAGCCCATGCCAGCGGGCGCAACAGCGGAGTCCTCCACGCCGGCTTCTACTACTCACCCGACAGCTTGAAAGCCAAATTTACACGACTCGGGAATGAGCGACTCACGGCGTACTGCGAGGAGAAACAGATCTCTCTCAATAAGTGCGGGAAGCTGGTGGTCGCTAAAGATGCATCGGATTTACCGTCGCTCGACGAGTTGTTCCGACGAGGCCAGATCAACGGCATTGAACTCCAGCCCCTCACGGACACAGAAGCCAAATCGATTGAACCTCGAGTCAAAACCTATCAACGGGCCCTGTTCTCTCCCCGTACGTCGACCGTCAACCCGCTCCATGTCGTCAATGCGATGCAGCAGGATGCCATCCGTGAGGGTATTCACATTCAGTGTGGCACGGCCTATCGAGGCCGAGACCATGAGGCCGTTCGGACAAACCAGGACCGCATTGCCGCTGGGTACGTCGTCAACGCCGCAGGTCTCTACGCGGATAAAATCGCCATGGACTATGGGTTTTCAGAAAAGTATCGAATTCTGCCCTTCAAGGGACTCTACCTCTACTCTGATGAGCCCCCAGGATCAATCCGCACGAATATTTATCCTGTCCCGGATCTCAGAAACCCGTTCCTTGGTGTTCATTTCACGATTACGGCTGACGGAAAAGCCAAGATCGGCCCGACGGCCATTCCAGCCATGTGGCGTGAAAACTACGAAGGGTTCGGGAATTTCGATCTCGGTGAGCTGATGGAAGTCGCGAGTCGAGGGCTCGGCCTGTTAACGGGAGCAGGATTCGATTTCAGACGGTTGGCACTGGAAGAAATTACCAAGTACTCTAGAGGTAAGATGGTTGCCCTGGCCTCTGTCCTCGCGGAAGGGGTGGACGAGCGTAACTATCAGAAGTGGGGGCGCCCCGGCATCCGCGCGCAACTCCTCGACATCACCAAAAAGAAACTCGAAATGGATTTTGTCCTCGAAGGCGACCATCGTTCGATGCACGTGCTGAACGCGGTTTCTCCGGCCTTTACCTGTTCACTCCCCTTTGCGAGCTACGTCTGCGACCATATCGACAAGGCGATCCGTTGACACAGTAGGTTGCTAAAAAATCCCTCCAGCTGCATTCTCACATCGCTCAGAGGCTCAACGTATAGAAGGCGAAAGCACAGTACCTCTTCGCTCGCTGTGGCCCTGTTCGGTGAAGGCCGCGTCTTGGCGCGACGGGGTGGGTGGGTGAGAACGAGTCTCTTGGAACAACCTGCGACTCAGCTAGTCTGGTCAGCAGAGACGAACTTCTTCCCCCACGCCAAACTGAAGACCCCGTGCCGCACTATCTTCCTGCAGAAAAATTTCCAAGTTCCCACCGCTATTGATCAGCGCAGACGGACTCTGACGATGGCCTTGGCTGTAACTTTCAACCAAATCATTGATGATATAGGTTCCGATGTGAATCTCCACAGCTTGTCCCGTCACACCCCGAAACTCCCGAACCTGTCTCGCGGTGATATTAGAAATGAGATTGCCGAACCGATCGACCGACACGACCTTTCCAATCAACACATCCTCGTGCCAGACCGGGATCGCGACAGAACGCTGAATTGGGTCGTGGACGGTCGGCCCAAAAAACGACGGTGGGAC
>JAOUGT010000002.1 GCA_029865485.1 Nitrospira sp. | reverse complement strand
TCTCCCTAAGAGAGGTCCGGCGCCTGACGTTCCCAGAGAACGCCCGGCCCATAACCCATACTGACCTCCGTGGTTCCCGCTCAGGGAACCCTGTCTGCTCGCCGCCTCGTTACGCGGCAGCGGTCGCCATGGATCCGAACGAATCCTCCTCGGACAACAATCGATCCATATCCAGCAACGCCACCAGTTTGTCTCCCGACTTTCCGATGCCGTTGAGAAAACTCACGTCGACCCTTTCGCCGAACTGCGGCGGGACCTGGATATCCTTCTTGTCGATGTTCAACACATCCGACACGGAATCCACTACCAATCCCATCACCTTGTCGCGCACCACCACGACGATGATGACCGTAAAGGCGGTGTACTCGATCGTCGGCATGCCGAACTTGGTCCGGAGCTCGACGATCGGGACAATCGTCCCGCGAAGATTCAAGACCCCCTTGATATGAGACGGGGTGTTGGGAATCTTCGTCACGGCGGTATAGCCCTTGATCTCCTGGACGCGGAGAATATCCACGCCATAGAGTTCCTCACCCAACACAAATGTCAGAAACTGACTGTCATCCGCCGTCCCTCCGGCTTCTTGACTCGCTTCTCGTATTGCCGTGTCAACCCCCGCTGCAGCCATAGGTCCTCCTTCGTCAAGCTGACGACTCTCGCACCACATGCCTCGGTCGGATGCCACCCGACGGTCGCGCATGCGACCACACGCATCTGAACCCGATACACCCATGTCGGATGATGAGCGGAACTCTTGATGCCGTTCGGCCTTCCGTCCCTCGGGATAGGATCCGGACTTCGGCTGCCTATCCCCTCACTCCGGACCACACCCTATCGTGGAAGAGATGTTTGTATGGATGCACTCGTTGAGCTCTCGCCAGCAACGTCTCCTTTGATTCCGGGCGGACAGGATCCGGCACACAACAATCCCCGATCGGACAGACCGAGACGCACTGTGGCTCGGCAAAATGGCCCACGCACTCCGTACAGCGTTCGTGCGTGATCACGTAGATGCTGTTGTCCACGCCCTGCCCCGCTCCGACCTGATACCCCTGCTCTTCGGCGGCGCTGCGCTTGTCAAATATCGCCTGGTTGGGGCAGGCCGGGAGACAGGCGTCACACGAGATACAGTTGTCATTGATCAGCAACGCCATGGCGTCCCCACACGACACATCCGTCACTCATCGCACGTGAAGCGTTTGGATCCGGAGACAAATGACGCTTCACATTTTCGTGGTTATGCCGCCACCGCCGTGTCTCGACGGGCGATCTCCAAGAGGCCTCGGACATCGAGAATGAACCCGACCGTCCCGTCTCCCAAGATCGTCGCCCCTGCGATACCTTCGACTTTCCTGAAATTCTGCTCCATGCTCTTGATGACCACCTGCTGCTGCCCGAGGATCTCGTCGACCATCACCGCGACACGCTCGCCTTCGGTTTCGAGAATCAGGAGAATGGCCTTCGTGGGCACCGTATGTTCGGGCGTCAAGGCAAAGACTTCGTAGAGTCGAATCACGGGCAAATAGGTGCCCCGCACATTGATGAGCTCGCCTTTTCCGACGACGGTCTTGACCACGCCGTCCTTCGGTTGAACGGATTCCAGGATCGAGAGCAACGGCACGATATAGGTCTCCTGGCCGATCCGAACCGTCATACCTTCGATGATTGCGAGGGTCAGCGGCAGATTCAGGGTGAAGGTGGTCCCTTTCCCTTGTTCCGTCTTAATGGTGACGGTGCCACCGAGCGCTTCGATGTTGCGTTTGACGACGTCCATCCCGACGCCGCGGCCGGATACATCCGTGATCTTCTCCGCAGTCGAAAACCCGGGCTTGAAAATCAGCGGCCAGATTTGGGCGTCGGTCAATTTGTCGTTCTCGCCGACCAAGCCCTGCTTGATGGCCTTGGCCACAATTTTGTCTCGATTCAGGCCACGCCCATCGTCTTCCACGGTGATACAAATATTCCCACCCGCATGGAACGCATTGAGCCGGATTGTTCCGACTTCCGGCTTATTGTTGTCCAGCCGTTCGTCCGGCCCCTCCAGCCCGTGATCGGCAGAATTCCTGACCAAATGCGTCAACGGGTCCCCGATGGACTCGATGACCGTCTTGTCAAGTTCGGTTTCTTCACCAGAGAGCACCAGCTGAATTTTTTTCCCGGCCTTGGCCGACAGGTCACGGACCAGCCTAGGGAAACGGCTGAAGGCCGTGCCGATCGGCAACATGCGGATACTCATGACCCGTTCCTGAATTTCTCGCGTGTTCCGCTCCAGTTCTGCCATCCGCTCAAGCAGCACATGGAGCTGGCCCATCTCAAAGCGCATGCCCAGGTCGCTGAGCATGGATTGCGTAATGACGAGTTCTCCGACCAAATTGATCAGTTTGTCGATCTTCGCTGTATCCACGCGAATGGATGCCGTGTCGGATTTCTTGGCATGTGTGGCAGATTCCTGTTGCCGCTGTTTTTGTAGGGCCTGCTCAACCTGTTGCGGTGTCACCACCTTCTGTTCGACCAGAATCTCGCCGACTTTCTTTTGCTGCGCCAATGCCTGATCCAACGCAGCCGGCGTGACCATTCCGCTTTCGACCAGAATGGCCCCGAGGGGTTTGGGGCCAGCGTCGAGAGTTTCTGGTTGCTGGTGTTGCGTTTCGTATTGAGGGTATTGACTCGCAACGTGAGACTCGGAACCCGCAACCGTCTGCGCCTCGATGGAGAGTTTGCTGTCCTCCCGGACGAACTCGAACACATGCTCGATCGCCTTCACATCCTTTGCCGTGCTGAGCGTCATGCTCCACGAGAGATAGCATCGTTCCGGGTCGATCCCGGCAAGGTCCGGGAGACGTGACAGATCCATCGTGACGTCGGTCAGCGCGCCAAGAGCTTTCAACTCCTTCATGATTTGCAACGGATCGAGGCCGCGCTGGAAGAGCCAGTCGGGTGGCGTCCACTTGATGGCGTACCGCGTCTCCCCATGACTCCCTGCCGCCGCAGTCTGAGCCGGTTTATTCTCCTTTTCCCCCGCACTGCCTGCCGAAGCACCTCCTGCGCTCTCTGAGGCCAACTCTGTGGTCAACTGTTGTACAACGTCGTCATCGACCGCGGCGCCGCTCTTCGTCGAATCAATCAACGTCTTCAAGCAATCCGTCGACTTCAGCAGCAAATCTGCAACCACCGGCGTGACGGCCTTCTGCCCGTTCCTCAGCAAATCGAGCAATGTCTCCATCTTGTGGGTAAACTGCGAGACCGCCGTAAACCCGAACATCCCGGCCCCACCTTTGATGGAATGGGCTGAGCGAAAAATCTTGTTGAGCAAGTCGCGGTCTTCCGGATGCTGTTCTAATGCCAACAACCCCTCTTCGACGATGGCGAGATGCTCCGCCACTTCATCAAAAAACGCATCTTGGAATTGCGCAAAATCATTGCTCATCTCGAACCTCGTGGTTACTGACGAGTCACATCGACTCCGTCGATACGTTTCAAGTTTAAGGTTTCAGGTTCATGTTATCGGAGCGCGGCTTCTCTATCCTCGAAACATGAAACCGGCAACTTGAAACTTGGACGGCGTTTCGCGCCGTCATACCGGCAACACCTTGGCAATCGTTTTCAATAAGATCTCGGGGTTGAACGGCTTTACGATCCACCCCGTGGCTCCTGCGGCTTTTCCTTCTTGTTTCTTCTCCATGGCCGATTCGGTCGTCAACATCAGAATGGGGGTGAACTTGAAGGACGCCAGTTTCCGCAACTCCTTAATCAGGGTGATCCCATCCATCTCCGGCATATTGAGATCCGTGACGACGATGTCCAGCTTGCCTCCCCCGGCCACCTTCTTCACGGCATCTTTCCCGTCTTCGGCTTCGATCACGGTAAAGCCGGCATTCGTCAGTGTGAACGCCACCATCTGACGCATGGTGCGTGAATCATCGACGACTAGCGCTGTTTTCCCCATAATGCTCCTCCGAAATCAGTCCTGCGCCCCAAAGAGCTCACGTCTCCTAGAACAGGGTCACCGAATCCTGGCCTTCCTCCGACAGGCTTGTCGGCACCGGCTCTCCATAGTCCTGGGCGAGCGTCGCCTGATGAAGACGCCGCTCCTCCTCCATCGTGTAGTGTTCCTCAAACTGCACGAAGGCCGCGAGTTCTTGCTGCGCTCCGACATACTCCGGCCCTTTGAGCAGCACGTGCAGATGACGGCTCAGCAAGGCCAGCGCTTGACCGACATGCTCCAATTTTTGACGGGTGATGTCCTGAAACTGCATGGCCACCACACTCTTGCTCACGCTCTCGGTGCGGTCCGCTGAGCTCCCCGCCTGATGCGAGGCCGCCAGCACTCTGAGATGGATCATCAATTCTGCTGCGGCTCGCTCGGTTTCCTGTGTGACGGCCGACAGTTGAGCCTGCAAGACGGGTATCATTTTCAGCGCATCGGTGCCGAAGACTTCCCACGCCCGTTGATGCCCGCGAAGCTTCGTGAGCGCCTGCTCACCCGGCACAGACGAGCCTCCTGCATTCATGGCGTGAGCACCGGCTTCCATCATCACCCTTTTGCCTTCGGCGCCTCGCTCGTGCGAGCGATTGAACGGCTGACACCCTACATCTTGCCTGATCCTACACCGCGCGTTGACCGAACGCGGCGAAGGTGGTTACTCGCTTAGCGATCCCGTAAACCCGAGTTGTGTCAGGTTCCCCTGTAAGCCCTGAGACACGCCGCCCACCAGCATACGTTGTTGTTTCCGCGCCGATAACAACAACTGGATGGCTGCCGTATCGACTCGTTTCACACTACCCAAATCCAGCGACACCAACCCTTCGTTGGTAAACAATTTCACGAGCGCATCCTTGAACTCCCCGACCTCAAAAATCGTGAGATCACCCGTCGGAGCCAGATGTCGTGGGTGTTGCCCTCCAACCTGCTGTACTTGAGAGTCTGTCATTGCTCACCTGCCTCCTGCCTGAACATCGGCGACATGAAAACCACTGGATGTTCTTGTCGGGTCGCTCGGGTGAATACTTGAGGGGAGGACCAATGAAGAATGATCCGGACCAGGATCCTCTGCATTCTCTTGGGCTATCTCATCTACTGGACAGACTGAAACGGGTTTTGACCTGCCTCTTCCGCCGATAGGTCAGGACCGTCCAACTCATTCCCTGTTTCAGGAGTGGGAACCGGCGGCGCCTGTTCAAGAATGACGACCTCGACCCGACGATTCTTGGCCCGCTGTTCCCCATCCGCATTGGGCGTCACGGGTCTGGTGTCGGCATGGCCCACGGCGGACAAGTGATCCGACGTGACTCCATAGAGCTCCGACAGGACCCGCACCACCATCACGGCTCGTGCAGCCGACAGCTCCCAATTGGACGGAAACAGGGCGGTCCGGATCGGGACATTATCCGTGTGCCCCTCCACTCTGGTATGACGGTTGAGCTCCACAATGGCCGCGCTCAGTCCTTCGAGAAACGGCAGCGCTTCGCTGCGGATGGCGGCTTCCCCGCTGTTGAACAGCACCTGATCGGGAATCGTGATCACGATATCTCCATTCACGCGCTCCGTGATCCGCACGAGCGCAAAATGCGGTGCATCCTTAATCGTCTTCACGAGGCTTCTTAACTTCCTGATCACCACTTCCTTGCTGCCCGGCGCACTGGGCGCCGTCAGGGCCGCTTTACTGGCATCCAAAGAAAACACCGCCTTGGACGCCGGTGGAGCAACGACCGGATTCAATGCCGCTTTGATCGATTCGCTCACGGTTCGGTACTTCCCGACATTGACGGATGAAACTGAGTACATCACGACGAAAAATGCAAAGAGCAAGGTGATGAAGTCGGCGTAGGACACGAGCCACCGCTCGTGATTTTCATGTTCCTCGTGTTTATGCTTCGCCATTTAGACGCGTACCTCATGAAGCGTGACATGCAACTGGTGTACATGTTTTGAGTTTCGAGTTTCGGGTTTCACGTTCCACCCAGAAACCTGAAACACGCAACCTGAAACCTCAAGCGATAACCGCGTCACTTCTTCCCTTCCTTCGTCCGCTCGTGATGAGGCAGGAACCCTTCCAACTTCTCCTGTAACAGTCGAGGGTTCTCTCCCTGCGCCAGCCCGACCAGCCCCATAATCATCAGGTTTCGCGAGCCGGCCTCTTCCTTGAGTTTCATCTTGATCTTATTGGCCACGGGCAGAAAGAACAGGTTGGCCGCCCCGACGCCGTAGACCGTCGCGACGAATGCCACGGCGATACCACCGCCGAGCTTGGATGGATCGGCAAGATTTTCCATCACGTGAATCAGCCCCAGCACCGCACCAAGGATGCCGACGGTCGGGGCATATCCACCGGCCGCCTCCCAAACCTTGGCCGCAAGCACCCCTTGCTCTTCGTGATGTTCCACTTCAATCTCGAGAATCTCATGCACGGCCTTCGGATCGGTGCCGTCGACGATCAGCTGGATCCCCTTCTTCATGAACGGATCCTTCACGTCTTTGAGCTTGCCCTCCAGGGCCAGCAGCCCTTGCTTCCGTGAGACGTTCGCGAGATCAAGGATGAGCTTGATGGTCCCTTTATTGTCGATGTGGGGTCCTGCCACCGCCAGTGACAAGGAGCTGACGGCCCTGATAACAACGGAGAGAGGATTCTGGACGCAACAGGCTCCGATGGTGCCGCCCATCACGATGATGAATGCCGTCAATTGGAGAATCGAGCCGATGTGTCCGCCTTCGAGCGCTTGGCCTCCGACGATGGACCCCAAGGCGATCACGATCCCGAGAATTGTCGCGATATCCATTCGCCGTCGCCCTCATGCATGCGGCCGATCACGCATGACCGGTTTCCGCTTCGCACGGTCATGTTTCAACGTTCAGGTTTCAGGTTGTTCAACAACCTGCACCATGGACCTGGAAGCCTGAAACCTCCGCCATGAAGTCCTATTTGAATCCGAATTGCGCCAAGAGGTCGTCCGCGACTTGTTGTTTCATGGCCGTCGTCTTCGACTGCTCGAGTTGTTTGAGCATCTGATCAGCAATGCCCGTGCCCGCGGCCTCGTTGCCGTTTCGCTGGAGACCGAACACGACGACAAGCTCCACCAGTTTGGTCTGCACTTCATCCAGAATGGTCACAAGTTTTTTGACCCGCTGGGCGACCAGGTCCTGAAACGAGAGTGTGGTCATAATCTCCATCAGATGCTTCTCGTCCTGCCCAAGCAGGACGCGCACCTGTTCCAGTCGCCCCGCGAGTGTCACGCAATCCATCGCCTTGAGAACGTCGGCGACTCCGGACAGCTCTTTGGCCATCTGCGCATGGCTGTCCTGGACCAGCTCCGTCAGCCGCATGACTTCCAGCGTACCGTCCTCCGTCATTTTCTTCAGATCAGTCAGATGGGCGGCAGCGGTCGGCAGTTGGGTGCTGCTGGACATGATCTGCGGCGTGGCCGACGATATCGCGTTCATGGCATTGTCCACGAAGCGGGCCAAACTACCGAGCTCTTCGTATAACTTATGTCCCTGGGTCTCCACACGGCCTCCCTTCGCTATCGGTTTGTCCGTTCCCCCGTCGGCGACCGGCTATTTGAATATTTTCCCGATTTTTTCTTGCATCGTCTCGGCCGTGAACGGTTTCACGATGTAATTACTGACTCCCGCCTGCACCGCTTCGATCAAGTTGCTTTGTTGCGCCTCGGCCGTCACCATCAGCACCGGGATGGATTTCAATTTCTCGTCGGCCCGGATTGCCCGAAGCATATCGATGCCGGTCATGACCGGCATGTTCCAGTCGGAGACCACAAAGTTGTACGAGCCGTCCCGGAGTTTCTGCAGCCCTTCCTGCCCGTTTTCGGCCTCGTCAATATTGGAAAAGCCCAGCTGCTTCAGGATGTTCTTCACAATCTTTCGCATCGTGACCATGTCATCAACCACCAGAATTTTCATGTTTGGATCAGCCGGCATAGCAACTCCTTTTGTTTCCGCTTACCCATCATGTTTCCATGATTCCGCCTTCACGGCGCGCCTCGTGTCCCATCGGTTGCGAGACCGAAGAGCCCGAGAGTCTGGATGAGGTCGACCGTCCTCTCGGACGAGGTCTACGCGCTTGCTGGTTGAGTCGTGCACAGTGAGGTCTGCTCGAACAGTCGGCGAGGCCCCAGCCTCCTGCTCATTTCCTGAGCACCCTGGAGAGCTCTCCCTGAAGGGTTCGCTCCCTCTGTCGACGGCATGCCGAATGACTCATCCCGTTCACGCCTTGCCGGATCGGCTATGCATCCATTCATGGATGTCACGGCGAAGGAACCGCCAATGTTTTCCGATCTTGGAAGCCGGCAATTCTCCGACCCGTGCAAGTTTATAGACGGTGGATTTCGGCACTCGCAGAAATCGAGCCACCTCCGTGACGGTCAAAATCTCGCCGTCGGTTTCACTCTGTCCGGTCGGCTGCAACACCGTTCCTGTAGATCCTGATTCATTCATGACGGATGCGATATCGGCGGTGTTCGCTGAAAACTTGAGCGACCGAGACTATTCCATCTGTCCCGGAACACCTTCTCCTTCGATAAAGGGTCAGACATCGGATCACCCTCTCAGGTTTCGATGCGTCTTGACCGAAGAGGACCTTGCTGTCTTCAAACAACCGTCTGGAACTGAATACAATGGCTTCCATCATTTCGATTGCATCAGGCAAGGGAGGAGTCGGGAAAAGTGTGGTGGCTGCGAATCTCTCCGTACTCCTCGCACAACAGGGTAAACAGGTGGTACTCGCCGATCTGGACACGGGAGGGGCCGACTGTCACGTCCTGGTGGGCCTCTTAAATCCCCCGCTCACGTTGACCGACTATTTGAATCATGGGGTGGACCGTCTGATCGACGTGGCCCAGCCCCTCCCTATTCACCCCAACCTACGGATCATTCCTGGTACGGGGGATACTCTCGCCACCGCGAATATGCCGTATGCTCAGAAAAAGCGTCTGATCCGTCAGTTTCAGGACATCGAGGCGGATGTCATCGTCGTGGATATCGGAGCCGGGTGTTCTTATCACACGCTCGATTTCTTCCTAATGGCCGACTACCATGTTGCGGTCGCCACACCGGACCCGACCTCGGTGTTGGACCTGTACCGTTTCATCAAGCTCGCGGCAATTCGCCGGGTGCTCTCGATGTTCATCACCCGCGACGTGATGGCGGAGGGACTCGCCAATCGCGACTACAGCAGTGTCAAAGAGGTGTTGGACGTGGCCGGCAAGACCGACACCTCAGGACGGACATTGGCGGAAACCACCCTTCAGGCGTTTCAACCAGCGCTTATCCTCAATCGCGCGACGGGACGGGCGCGTGTCAACGTCTCTCAGTTGAAAGCCCTGTTGAAAGAATACGTCGGCGGAAACCTCATGTTGCTCGGAGAAATTCCTGATGACCCAGCCATGGAGCAGGCCGTCCGTGCATACGTTCCGGTCGTTCTGCACGCCCCAGCCTCGCCGGCCGCGGCGGCGCTGAACAGGACCACCGAGGCCTTGCTTCAGCTACTCAACAATCCGTCATCAAAGGCAGCCTGACTCCCTGCATGACCGGCGGCTTTCCCGCTCACCCTCCGACCGTTTCTTTCATGCCTCACCCAACAGCGTGATCCTATCGGACAGACGTTTCTCTGACGTGACAAGGTCACACCCGTTTGGCAGAGCGTTCGCACAGAACGCTTGGTTTGACGGCCAGGCGGGCCTCTCACGATCTCGACAGACTCATTCACGAATGTGTCGAGCACTCGCGGCGCCACATACCGCTCTCACCTGCTTCCGCTTGAACCGGCATGAAGACCGTGGCCGAGATCCTGCATAGGCTCGATAGGGCTGGACAATGGTCGGAGTCGCCGGTGGGGACTGTTTGAATGTTTATACGCGCTCTGTGCTGGACCGATGCCGGCTGGCACGTAACCGTTCGCTCTGCGCCTGAAGAATGTGGCGGATGAGATGCTCCTGGTCATCGACCTTCAGATCGACGAATTCCGTTGCGATGGCATACCCCTGTCCGTCCTCCTGGGGAACGGCACGAATGACTTTGGTGACCGTCTCGATCAGAGTGAAGGGCGGCAGGATGAGCTTGATGGCCAGTTGATCGCCGGCGTTGAATGCGCGCAAGGAGACGAAACCGATTCCGCCGCCACTCAAATTAACATCCATCGGCCGTGCCATCCTGACGCTGGAGGGCTGACTGACGGCGAGAGCGTTCACAATCACCTCGAGTAGGTAATCCACCTTCCGTATCCACGGCAACACCGCTGAATCGAGCACCGTCTCGCTTGAGCGGGCCAGAAGATCCGACGTCGGTTTGCTCACGGCCGCCGCAATCGATTCGGCTGTCGGATGGCCCACATCGACCTGTACGGCGAGTCCCCCCTCCGTCACCAATCGATATTCCATCAGGACCCGATCTTCGATTCGAATCCACTCACGCCGGTCGTCCGGCTCCGCGCTGTGAGACGTCGATGGCACGGTCATGCTGGGTGATGCCATGATTCAGACACCTTTCGACCTCATGCGACGCTGCACGATCCGTCGCTTGCCCTTCGATTCTGAGTTCCAGGACTCACGTCTGCACCTTCATGCTGTGCAAACACCACAGCCTCACACCTGACACAGGAACCCTGAAACCGTTGACCACGACACTGCACCGGTCGCGAGAGACGAGCTAGGCTTCTATGGACACCGCCTCCGGTCCTGATGGGAGGACCGCAAGACGCCGACGCCATTCTTGCACCTGCCGCTTCGACACCCGCGCCTCAGCCAACAGATCGTCTAAGACGGCTTGAGCGGTACGGATGCGGTCGCGTAGTTCGTCATCCATCCTCAAGAGTTCATCGGCTGGGAGAGTCACCCCCAGGCTCTCGGCCAAAAGCAGACCTCGTTCGCTGTAACACTGAATGACCTCGTCCCATCGCCCCTGCTGAGCCGCTTCACCGGCCGCCTTGGTCAGTCGCACAATGTCGGCTCGGCGTTCACGCATCAGCGCACTCATCGGGTCTCGACCAGATGAGACGGTTGCTGACTGGCCACCTCACGCCAGGCCTCACGAAGTGTGACGAGACAGCGCAGTGGGCCATCCAATTTGTGCTCATTATTGCGCGCATTGGCCTCGACCAATTCCATCAGCATGTAGTTGTACAACCGTCGCAGCGACCGCGCGATCTCCCCCCCTTGATCGAGGTTGAGCACGCTATTGAGTTCGCCGACAATGGCAATTGCACGCCCCAAATGCCGTGCCTTCTCTCGGACATTTTTCGCTTGGATCTCGCGTCGCGCCATCTCCATGGACTGAATCGCCGCATCGTAGAGTAAGACCACCAGTTGCACCCCCGACGATGTCACGACCTGAGTCTGTTCGTACTGACGGGCATACTGCATCATCATGGGACTTGTCCTTCGTCGTTATTGTTGTCGCTGCCTCGACTGAGCCTGGAGAAATCCGCTCTGTCCTTCAAGCTGGCGTAACAGTCCGTCTAGCGCGGCAAACTGCCGGCGCAGCCGCTCCTCGTACCGACTCACCGCATCCTCTTGTCTCGCAATATCATCCCCAACCCGAGCGATTTCGCTCGTGAGACCACTCTTGCGAAGCGTCAGCGCGCCTCCGGCCACGTCATTGAGCGCATCGACCGCGGTCACAAGAGACTGGGCAAGGCCGGCCACCGCACCCTGATTACTGAACAACGCTTTGACCCCGCTATAGTTCGTGGTCAACGCCGTGGACAGCTGCCCCTCGTCAACCGTGATCGTCCCATCTCGTTCTGTCTTGAACCCGACTTGCCCGACGTGTGAAAACGTCGTGGCCCCACCGACCGAGGACGACAACGCGGTTCGGAGCCTCGAGAGGGCCGTTTTCGCCGACGCTTCATTAAAGAAGATGCCCCCCTGCTTCGCCGCCACATCGTAATTGCTCCGCTCGTTGATGAACTTCACGACGTCGTTGTAGGCCGTCGCGACGGCCTTGATGTTCGTTTTCACGGCATTCACATCTTGCGAGAGACTCACCTGGACCGTCCCTGTTCCCGTGGTCTTCGTCAGCAGGTTCAGCGTCACACCGGAAATGGCGTCGGACACAGTGTTGGAACTCCGTTCAATCGTGAGAGGATTCAACGCCTGATCGCCGATCTGAACTTGCGCATTTTGCGCCGCCGCCAGCGTATCGACGCCGCCGGTCCCGCTGCTGTTGAAGAGATCCAAATCCGTCCCATCGGCGACGATCGTAATGGCATTCGCACTGCCGGTATTGCTGGAGGACAGGGCCAACCGATAGGACGGCGCCGCTTCCGTCCCGGTATTGATCACAGACGCCGTAACACCAGCACCCAAGTTATTGATCTCGTCGCGCAAGTCGGTCAACGTCCCGGACGCACCGAGTGTCACCGTCTGATTCGCACCAGTGCCGACCCTCAACGTAACGGTCGCCGACCCTCCACTGACGATATCCGTGGTTGTGGACGAGACGGCCTTGGCCGCCTTACTGACGACTTGATGGGCTTGGGCAAGCTGAAGGACCCGAACACTGTATGTTCCTGATGTCGCCGAGAAAGACGCCGACACGGACAAGACCGTGGTATCCGTCACCGACGCGGTCGTCCGATCAAATGATGTTGAAAGTCGTAAGGCCTGAGCGGCACTCTGCAGTGCCGCCACCTTGGTGCTCACCGTCGTCAGATCGGTGAACTTGGTGTTCAGTTCGGCTTTCTTCTTGGTCAGTCGATCAACCGGCAGCTGCGCAACTTTAACCAGTTGATCGACGACCTGTCCGAAATCCAGCCCGTTGCCGAGTCCACCGAAACTTATCGTCGGCATGCCACATCCTTGTGCGTCCGGTTAGACATGTTCTTCGAACAGCACCCCTTTTGCTCCCGGGAGATTCTTGGCCAGATCAATCACTTCCTTGGGAGGAATCTGTCGAATCACTTCGCCTGAATCCCCCTTGAGAATTTTGACGATGACCCGTTCAAGATCGGGATCCACTTCGATCTGCAACTGCGAACCCGATTGCTGGAACGCTTCCTTCACTTTGCTCACGGCATGCTCAAGCGCAACCCGATCCGTGGGAGAGGCAAACGAAAAGTCAGCCGGTTCTGTCACAGACTTGGTCCTGGGCAGAACACTGGGTTGACTCTTGTTATTGGCAGTGGCCGGGAGATCCACCTTTGATGTTACATGGGTGATCATAGTTTCCCCCTTATCACACTCCGTCACCAAGCCCCTCTCCTATTCAGGAGAGGGGCGGTGGACGGCGTGCGGCCATTATCCTCTGAGTAACGCCAGCGCTTGCTGCGGCAGTGTATTGGCTTGCGCCAACGTTGCAATGCCCGCCTGAACCAAGATCTGATTCTTGGTAAAGTTGGCCGTCTCGAGCGCGATATCGGCATCGCGGATCCGAGACTCTGCAGCCGTGAGGTTTTCGCTCGTGACCTGCAGATTGGCGATCGTGGCCTCAAATCGATTCTGAATCGATCCATATTCTGCTCGCGCACTTGCGATGGCACTGATGGCACTATCGATGTTTGCCAGAGCGCTCGTCGCATTGGCGGAAGTTGAGACGTTGACGGTACTCAACCCAAGTGAGGAGGTTGTAATGTCGTTGAGATCCAGACTCAGCGTATTCCCGGCTCCACTCCTGAACCCGATGGCGATCGAGAAGCTGATCGTCGAACCGCTCGTCAGTGCCTGCCCGTTGAACTCTGTCACTTGCGCGATACGGTCGATTTCCGAACGCAACGCGATGAACTCCTGATCGATGTAGGAGCGCTCCGTATTCCCCACCGTCCCGCTCGCCGACTGAGACGACAGCTCGCGGAGCCGCGCGAGCAATGACCCGATCGTGGCCGCCGCACCGTCGGCGATCTGGGTCAGACTGATACCATCCGACGCATTTCGCGTGGCCTGATTGATGCTTCGAATCTGCGCCCGCAAGGACTCGGACAATCCGAGACCGGCGGCATCATCGGCAGCCCGCGTCACCCGCAGACCGGACGACAACCGTTCGACGGATCGATTGAGGCTCAACGTACTGACCGAAAGGTTTCGTTGAGCCGCAATAGACGCCGGATTGTTGTTAACGATAAGAGCCATAGCCCTTCCTCCTTGAAACTACTACACCATCCGTTGCTGTGCTTCCGACATCCGTGCAGAAGCCGTATTCCCTGACGCCTCTCTGTGGCGTGCCTGTCTTATCGGCCAATCCCAGTGGGACTTGAGCTTCTACAGGAAGTCCCAGAGATGGGGGCTACCCCGCTCAAATGGAAACAAATGAACATCACCGCTCAGGCAGAAATCCTCGGGAGGACTTCATATTCCAACAGATCCGCCATCCTCACCGTATCGTGGAGATGCCTCGCAGCCAGCAGCTCCTCGATCCATCCTGCAATGGCGTGGCCGGGAGAGTCCGTTCCGAGTCGTTTCGAGCCGTTCTCGATGATCTCGACCACGTCCGCGACTTTCCCCAACCAGAGGTCGAACGACGACAGATCCTGCATGCCCATCCGAAACTGATGAGCAAGCGCGGTCCCCTCGGTCGCCACCACACTGCGATAGCGGTCGATTACACCACGCGCAGACTCGACAATCTCCTGCTGTGTCGCAGAGGTCGCAACCAACTCATGATAGTTCGCTGAGGATTGCTGGAGCAGTGAGGAGTCGATGTCTCGATCCGTGATCCGACGATGATCCAGCAGGATGGTCGTCACGATTCGAGCTCGCGCATGCGCCCGTTCGCTCAGATCGGTCAAAATGTCTCCCAGCGTCGCAGTACTGACGGCTTGCCATTGCTCGCTATCCAATTGGATGTTCATGAATGCCCTCCTTTTGCAGCAACCAGCTTATGCTGCTTGCCGTTCCGCTCTAACCACTAGCAGATCTCCCGTATGACCAGGTGTAAAAGACCGATCGATCTCTACCAAACGTCTCCGCCAGGTTTGATAGGCCCCTGCCTGATGTCTGGCGAGTTGGCTCAAGCCTATGACATTGTCATTTCGCACCTGACGACAAAATGCTGCCGCGAGAGGGGCTAATGCCTCTGTGGCCATGCCAATACGGAGCAACCGCTCCTGATCAGCTCCTTGCTCGCGCTGGAGCCGCTTCAACTCCGAAATATTGACCGATGCCCTACTCGCTAATCGCGCAATCTCATCAGCTCTTCGGCATGCAGTCTCCAGAAGAGGCATCAGGGACCGCAGCTGCGTTTTTGTCTCCGATACATCGGGAGGAGGCCCCTCAGGGGAAGGAAGGTGGCTCCGCAATCCAGTATGGGCTTCATACCAGTAGCGACGCCAAAACGCCGCATACCAAGCAGTGACGGGAGATTCCGTTCCAGCCTTCAAGCGAAATGTGCTCAACCCATCCTCATCCACTCCCGATTCATAGAGGCGCGCCCCGAACGCCCTGGATGGGCACGGGTTCACGTTCAACAGATGGCCCATGAGATCTGCCACGAAGTCGGACGTAATACGGTCTTTACAGGCATGATGAGCACACACGTGGTCAAACCCACAGGGGGCACAATCCAGCTCCGGTTGAACCACCCAATGGCCAGGCCCATAGGGGCCGGTTTCCTGAAAATCAACATGTCCCACTGAAAGATCGATCACTGAGGTGCCGACTGCTACGCCAACATGCATGGGCCCCGTATCGTTGGTCAGCAGTAATCGGCATTCCCCCAGCAATCCAGCGAGTTGATCCAAGGTCGTGCGACCTGCCATCGTCTTGACTAGGTTCTGCCCTCCTGCGGCTCGATAGACTCGTACCACTTCGGCAATGGTAGCTTCCTCTTCACGACTGCCGATGAACAGAATCCCGTCTTGCCACCGTTTGCTGACCTGTGCCAACGCCTGACCAAACAAATGAGGCCGCCACGCCTTCATGCCATCACTGGCCCCAGCCTGAACCGCAATCCAGCTGGATGACTCAGCCAAAACCTGCTTCGCCCAAGCTCGGGCTTCGTGAGAAACCGTGAGTCGAAGTGGAGCAAAAGTCCCTGGGCCACTACCACCCAACGCATAAATGTCGACGAGATTGAAGCGATTGAGTCGGCGAAACTGGTGAAAGTCTGAGAAATACGCCATCCAGGGATGCTCGATCACGATCCCCCCGTCCCATGCGCTTTGTGCCCCCCGAATATCGGGGGCTCCGATGAATCCGGCCAAGAGCGCGCTCGGCTTGTTGAAGGTTAGATTGATGACGCGATCATACCGCCGTTCTGCGAGCGGCTTCACCCAGGCTGCTGCCTCTTGGTACAGCGCAACCACATCCTTCACCAGGGCACGGCTCTCGTCGATCAGTTCATGAAAATCGAACGCGATCACCTCTCGCAACCCCTTCAGCAACGACGCGACCGGCGCGAATCGTCGATCCACGACGAGGTCCACAGCTACTCCCGGCCACTCTTCCTGAAGGCGGCTCAACAGCGCGCCCATCTGGACAAGATCACCCATCCGGGTAATATTCACAATTAATACTTGCTTCATGTTCGATCTCCCGCAGACAGGGAGTTTCGAGTTTCATGGTTCGGGTTCAACCCGAGACGAGAAACCAGCAACAGGAAACCGGCGTTCATACAAGATCCTTCGTTTCGGCTCGATAACTGTCGAGCATCAGGATCAGCAACTCTTCTCGATCCAGTTGGCGCCCCGGCGCTCGCGCACGAATATCAGCCGCGAGGTCCTTCAGCTCGACCCGTTGCCCAGATGGGAATCGGCTCAGCAACGGAACGAGTTCAGGGACCGCCGTAGCCCGTTCTGTCAGTCCCTTGGTCGACCGTTCCCCTCGCAAAATTGAACCGATTCGGTCCGGCTGGTGCAAACCAACCACGGCGAGAAGATCCTGCATGCGGTGACGATAGGTATGGTGCTGCAAGACGCGACACCGCGATGCCTGGGCATAGCCATGCCGAGCATCAGCGTCCGCGAGCCACCGCCGGATCACCTGTGGGACGTCTTCGGTTCGTCGAAAGCACGCAACCTCATCCGACGTAAAGAGTTCCGGAAGGAGCGATCGTTCATCCACCAATTGAAACGCGCCGCATGCGGCAAGCTCGAAGGTGCGAGGATTGACGAAGTCCGGTTGAGGATCGAGGCCCGGGCCGGAGGACGAATGCAGATTCAGATTGATCTTGCTGGCGTTAAAGACCTTCACACAGGTCTCGGTATCAATGCGCGCACCCTTCCGCTGGAGGACACTGGAGAGGTTGCTGGCCCCTGCCCACTCATTCCCCCACAGCTTCATCGTCCATTCGTGGGACAACCACTGCGGCAACAGATTCCTCCGGTTGGCATACCCAGCCCCCACAAAGGAGACGTCGGCTCCATACTCCTGTTCCTCTGCGGCAGTCAGTGTCAGGGGATGGTGGACGTTGGGATCTGCCGCCATAGGCAGGTAGCGCACCTGTGCCGCTCCGGCTCGTTTCAACGCATCGAAACATTCCCCTTGCTGAATCACGAACCAGTAGTCGTACCCCGCCGCCAACTGTTGCCAATAGGTCAGGTGGCGATAGTTCTCCATGAACCACATGGCCGTCAGGAACTTCTTTTTGCGCAAATGTTGCAGCACTGCCAGCGTCAACGGTGCTTGAGCAATGGCCAGAACCAGATCTGGTGGATCCTCTGCCAGATGCGCCATCGTGCTCAAACTCAGCACGTCGGCAAATCGACTCTGAAGTGTCAGTCGGTGGCGCTCTTCGCGAAAAGTTCCAAGCGCCTCATAGCTACCCTGATGAACGTGGTGATCGAGCCAACTCACCCGATGCCCCAGCTCGTTCAAGGCTGACACAACATGGCGGGCAATCGGCAGCGATCCGCCATAGATCGGACCAACGACCGCCACATGCAGCTGGCCTCCGGCTTGAGCGGCCATGAGTCGTCGAAGGCTTGCCTCAAGGCGCTGATGAAACTCGGCATGGAACCGTGCTGCCGGACCATAGGTGAGAAAGCGGAGAGGGGACGCCTGTGATGCCAGTTGTCCAGCGATATCTTCGGCCGTGCCGACCATCCAGTGAACCCGGTTGATCCATGCCCCGAGCGGCCTCACACCCAACGCGTCCTTGAGAACGGACAGATCAGGTACGACCACCACCAATCGTGAGTCGGACGACCGCGACAGTGCCAACACCTCAATGTGATAGAGGAGCCCTACTCCCAGCACAACGCCCACTTCACCGGCTTGCCATTCCTTTTCTTGTTGGTCGGCCCACGACCTGGCTTCTTTCTTGGGATCGTACGCGCTATGGACCCATTGTCCCTGGTACATCGCCGAGGGATGGCCTTCGCGTGAAGGCACGATCGTCAGGACACCGCCCTGACTCTCCTGGACAGCCCCCACAAGATCAGGAACGCGCTGACGCAGACTTTCAAGATTACTATTCAGATACTCCACCAAACCTCCTCACCCCACTGGAGTAGAGTGCAACTCCTGCCAAATCTGTTCTCGTTGAGAGGGTGCAATCACTTCATGCCCCGCCTGAACATAATACGCACCCCACCGATCTCGATGACTTTCCCACAATGACCAGTCCCGATTGGTGGCGACTGGTCTGTTCGACAGGAGGGCAATGGTCTCATCGATCGGCCAGCGATGCGGGATGATCAACCGCTGAGCGTGACCTTCATCCCCCTCCGCTTGCCATACCCAATCCTGTGAGCCGTAGGGTCCCGTTTCATGAACCCGCGCTCTGGCAAAATACCAGCCAATCACCTTCGTCCCTACAGCGGCTGCCAGATGGAGGGGCCCGGTGTCCGCCCCAATGACCACCTGACAGCGGGTGAGGGCGAGAGCCAGTTCCGATAACGACAGCCGACCTGTGGTATCCCACACACGACCTAACAAGGACGGAGAAAGCGCGGTCTGAATCCCGTACGCTCGTTCTTGTTCTTGTTTGCTCCCGAGTAGAACGATACGACTCTGTTGGAACGTCTGCAGACAGTCGACGACCAGACGAACCCAGACCGAGACCGGCACTAATCGCTCCTGATCCCCTGCACCCACCACTAGTCCGATCCAAGTCCCATCAGATTGCCTAATCGCGTCGAGATCGAGCGGAAGTGGTGCAGAAGGGACTTGCATAGGGATCATCGCTTTCGGTGGAGGCACACCGCACATCCCGCAAAATGCATCGGCCAAGTGAATACGATTCTCCCTTCGATCACTGGCGACGCCTCTGACATATGTCGCCCACGGCGATAATTTCTGCTCCAAAGGCCCACCGGTCATCGTTCCGATACTGTGTCGGGCAAGAAGTGCTCCGGCCAAGATCGCACGAGGATGTTGGTTGAGCACACACGCATAGTCATAGGGCTCTTTCGCGATCGAATGGAGATGGGCATCGGCTTCGACAATCAGTTCGGGCCTGAATTCTTTCTCCGCCTGGAGCGCACGTCGATGCCACTCAGTTCCATCCCATAGTACGACCGCTGCAATTCCAGGAAGGATTCGCCCGATCTCTTCCAAGTGCGCCGGACACAGAAGGTCCAAGATCCAATCAGCATGAGCCTCTTTTAGAGCGGCGATGGCTGGGATGGTCTGAACAAGATCACCGAGCCTGGCTAACTGGATGACTAGTGCACGTTTCGCCATCATGTTAAGACGAAGCAGCTTTCATGGTCAGTACCGCTTCCCTCCAGGAAATCGCCTGGCCGAGTTGCTCCAGCCCGTCATAGCTCGCATCCACCTTGCACAAAGCATCATATTCCCTGCGAGCGGCCTCGATCTGCTCACCGCGTAACAGGACACCGGTGAGGGCGAAGCGAGCAGCAAGATCCCCTGGATTTCTGGTCGTATACCGGTGCAAATGCTCCCCCAACTCCTGCCAACGATTCTGAGCCGTCCCAGCACGGAGCAACCAGTGTATTGCTTCACCATCATCAGGATGCTCAGCCAATACCTCAAGAAACCGCTCCCAAGCGCCCTGCGTGTAGGCCCTCCCCATAGCGGCCATTCCCATCCCCATCAAACATTTCCTGCGTTCCGCCCCCTGGCGTAGCGCCGCACTGAATGCCAACTCCGCTTGTCCAAACTGCTCGTGCTGCATGCACAGAATGCCTTTGAGCACGAGCCCCTCGGCATGGTCTGGGGAAACATCTAGCAAGATGCGGAGCTGTTCCTCTGCCCCCAGTAAGTTCTTCTGTTCTAGAAACATGCGAATGAGTTTGAGTCGCTCGGCCTGCACGTCCGCCAACTTCAGGTATCGTGCGAGGAACCGAGCCCTGAAGACCGGTTCCTGTAGGCGATCGGCCACCATCCCTCCCCACGACAGAACAAGACGGTCATTCGGCCACTCGTCAACCATCTGGAGCTCCCATTTGACGGCCACCCAATCCTTCTTGAGTGCCGCAGCCTGAATGGCCGCAACGTGAGCCCAGGCCGCCCGATCACGGGCGTCTGTCAAGGGTTGAAGCTGCCCGGCAAGAACGCCGTCAACCTCGTCTCGAATCAGTTTGCAGCCATCCGCATAGTAGTGAAGGTCCTCATCCGCCAGCCACCAATGGTCCTTCCATCGTTCCTGTAAACGCGCGCTGTTTTCAATCTCAAATGCTTTCCGGCCGGGAGTCTGACTCTCTAAATGATACAAGACGCTTCTTGGTTGATAGACTATCCGATGCCCTTTCTGACCCACCTTTAGACAGAGATCGACATCTTCAAATCCATTGCGGAACCCTTCGTCGAATCCGCCTACTTCATCGAAGAGCTCTCGCCGAATTAGCAAACAGGCGCCCGTGACCACCTGAAACTCACGTCTTTGATTCACCGGAGCTACACCACTCGGGCAACCCCTGTATATGTGATACGGAGCACATCGCCCCCGAACCATCACCACTCCAGCATGCTGAATTGTTCCATCTGCGTAGAGTAATTTACTCCCGACTATTCCCACCTCAGGATAACTCTCAACTTCATTCAGAAGCTCCTGCAACCAGCCATCGAGGGGAATCGTGTCGTTATTGAGGAACACGATGTACTTTCCCCTAGCCATGTGAGCCCCTTGATTACAGGCTCTGGCAAATCCCACATTGTCTTCATTGGTAATGACGCGAATATCGCCGCCGAGCGTCTCGAGAAATGCAGCGGTACCATCAGTTGAGTGGTTATCGACGATGATTAATTCCCATGACACCCCTCCAGTTGTCTTCGCGAGGGCTTCAAGGCATTGCCGCGTCAATTCATACCTGTTCCATACTGGCATAACCACGGAACAGTCATACGTCGCGCCTACCTCAGCAACAGGCATCGATTGCGTACACCCATTCCCATATGTCTCCCGCAGCCGTCGTTCCTCCGGAATGTAAATCTCCGGACGGTTCGATAACCCAGCCGTGGATTTCCAATAGAGCCCGGTCACAAACGGGATGTGCATCAGATTGTGTTGCGCCCCGATTCGAATCCAGAAGTCTTGATCACCGAGCGCGATGTAACTTTCATCAAAGTACCCTACCGTGTCGTGCAGCGACCGTCTCCACATCGGATGGGGACCGACTGTACAATGTGTCAGCAGGTAGTCGTATGAATAATCAGGCCACTTCCACATGCCTATTGAATGGTGGTGTTCAAATGTCTGGTGCGGGAGATCTGTCAGGCTGGTGTCCCCATAGACCAACGAGACCTCAGGGTGGTCTGCCAAACTGTTTGACAGGATTTCGTAGGCATCAAGCCGCAAACGATCGTTGGTGCTGAAGGGCGTGATATAGCGTCCGCGGGCCAGCTTGACGGCAAGATTCCATGCGGCATAGACGCCGATCCGCGTCGGAGTACGAAGATAGACAATGTTCTTGTACCGTTCCTGATACTGGGCGACGATCGCACCTTCTCCTTCAGGCGAAGCGGCATCCACCACAATGATCTCCATGCGATCGATGACCGTTTGACGTTCCAGGTCGTCCAAGCATTCCCGCATAAAGGCTTCGGCCGCATAACTAGAGATGATGACTGAAATCAGCGGCTGACCCGGTCCATGCTGCGTGGGAGATACGGCATCCTGCTGAGGGCAAGATTGCCGTCTCACAAACAGCGCATTGCCATGGGTGGGAGAAGCAGGACTCAGCGGCGAAAAAGAAACAAGCCTGTGGTCGGGCTCCAAGACGGCAACGACGTCCTCCAAACATTTCGCACCTTCGTAGACTTCTTCCAGGCTCGCTTCTACATAGAGTGCGCGCAGTCGTCGCTTCACCTTTGCAGACAGTGCCGCGAGTATCCGATGCTCCGCCCCTTGCACGTCGAGCAACAACATGTCCGGCTCTTCCAAACGGTGATCCTCAATAACTCGGTCCAGGGTGCGACAGGCGACATGAATGGACCGTACGGCCTGCACGTGCGGGAAAATTTCTCTGTGTTTTCCCAGCCGAAGTAACGAGCTGGATTCGCCGTCGTTGTTGGTTAAAAAGAACTCGCTCGTCTCGTTCCGATCGGAAAGGGCGTAGTCAAACACTTTTATTCGTGGATCGAGGCCTTCAAACCGCCGAAGATTGAGCGCCAATTCTGGGATCGGCTCGAATAAATAGAGGTGCCTGAGGTTCGGAAACAGTCGATCAAAGAGGGCGTGTTCTTGAAAGCGATGCGCGCCGCCGACATAGAGTGTGCGAACCTGCAGGGCTACTTCTGTTCCCTCGAGAGACATCAAGAGATTATGCTGAGAAGAAGCCGTCATGGAGCCTCGCCTTTCCTCTGAACGTACCGGCTCGATTTGAGCGATCCGTGGCATGGAAACTGGTTCACTTTTCTGATGGATTGCTCCAGTAGGCCAGCCTGAATCGATCACCTGTTCGGAACAATAGGCATCCCAGTCCTCGCTCAGGGAGATACGCTGACGGTCCGCGATCTTGCCCAATAGCCGATCTTTTACGGAGGATCGAGCAAGAAATGACAGTTGCGGCCCGATCTCGAGGGAGTCTTCCAAACCCCATCGGGCAGTCGGCACGATGCGAATTACTTTGTTATGCCCGTCGCCAAGAGCGCGTAGGTAGGGCACGAAGCAGTATCTCAAACTATTGAGCGTCAGCGGATAGTGAGCGTGGGCAACAGGCAAGGCCAGCTCTGCCACGCCCAGTTTAAGAGAGTGGAAATGGAAAAAAATGACCGGACTGTGATCGACCATGACATGGCCCCCTCTGGCGAGCTGAACGTCATACCGATCATGATTCCAGGGCCCTACTCCTCCTCCTGGATTCGTAAGCACCACTACGCCTGCAAAGCGCGTGGGCCAATCGTTGAGATAGACCTGATCTCCCATCTTTCCCTGCTCATAGCGGGCAAAACACCATTCGAGACAGCGTTCCCGCCACCAGTGCAGAGCCGCGAGCCCATTAGGATCACGCCGAAACGACAAAAGCCCCACGTTGTATCGCCCATTGTGTTCGGCAAGATGGGCTTGTCTGGGCGAAAACCCATGTTCGTGGATCAGGATTGACCCCTCACCCAATTCGTCAAACAACGGTTGCGGAGAAGAAAAGAAAAACAGATCGGCATCGACATAGGTCAGGACATCAATGTCTCGATGCCGCTGCAGAATGCGGAGAATCACGGTCGGCGTGAGGGTCCAGTAATATTCAACGAGGCTTCGTGTCGGCTTGATTGCAAAGAGGCAATCATCATGCTGTTCGATTTCATGCATCGGGATCGTTCGAACCTGGGGAATCGCGAGTCGATTCAAGACGATCCGAGTCATTTCATCCATGCACACGACGTAGATGACGAAGGACGCTGGCTCTTCCCGTTGCAGCGACTCAATGAGAGCCAATCCGCGTGCCAGATAGTGACGATCGAAATAGGTACAGTAGTAGCGTGTCATCATGAGATCCCTTGGACCGAGAGACGCGACGGCTGTTTCGATGATGGCAGGGGTTCGGGCCAGGCTCGTAATCGGCCACAGATTCGTTCAACCTGCTCAGCAGTCAAGTCTGAGTGACACGGAATTGTGAGCAACCGCTTGTAGAGGCGCTCCGTAACTGGGAGCCGGTCCGCTCCTGTAATCCGATTGACATAGGCGGGCTGCAAGTGAATCGGCATCGGATAATGAAGGGCCGTGGTAACACCTGCCTCCAACAGAAACTCTGCAAATCCGTCGCGGGCGAGGCTTTCAACGACAAAGAGGTGCATCGCATGCGTTGTCCCTGGAATATCGGATGGTGAAACGACCCCCGTCGATGCAAGCGCCTTGCGATAGCGCGCTGCGATGGTTCGCCGCATCTGATTGCGCCGATCAAGATCTTTGAGCTTCACACGGAGGATAGCTGCCTGCAGTTCATCGAGCCGAGAATTCGTCCCGACGACGTCACTGACATACCGTTCTCGCCAACCATACTGGCGCAGAGAACGGACCTGCGCCGCAACCACCCCATCGTTGCAAACCACCGCACCGGCGTCGCCAACGGCTCCCAAATTCTTAGTGGGGTAGAAGCTGAACGCGGCGGCAATTCCAAACGTTCCCACTTTTCTCCCGGCAATCTCCGCCCCATGGGCCTGGGCACAATCCTCAACCACTTGAAGATCGTGTTGTCTCGCAACGGCAAGAATACTTTCCATATCAGCCGGCTGTCCGTAGACATGAACAGGAACGATGGCGCGAGTGCACGATGAAATTGCGGCATCGAGAAGGGATGGATCCATGCAACGTGACGAAGGGGCGATATCGACAAATACGGGACGGGCACCAATCGCCTCAATCGCCGCAACGGTGGCGACAGCAGTATGAGAGACGGTGACCACTTCATCGCCTGCGTGAACGCCCACGGCTTTCAAGGCCAGGGCCAGCGCATCTGTGCCACTGGCCACCCCGACGCAATAGCGCGCCCCAAGATAACGAGCCCACTCACATTCGAAGGCCTCAACTTCCTTGCCGAGAATGTATCGCCCGCTGCGCAACACACGATCGACAGCCGTGAGAATGTCCTCGTGGTACCGATACACATCTGCAGCCGGATCCGCGACTAGGATCGGACTAGGCTGCGACAACTGACGGCCAATATCGTTCGCCATATTTGGCATAGTAGTTCACCGTTCGTTCCAGACCGTCAGCCAACGAGACAGCTGGCTTCCAACTCAGCAGCCCGCTGATCTTGCGGAAATCTCCATAGTAGTCGCCGATGTCGATGGACTTTCGCTCAGGAGGGAAAGGGACCAACTTGTAGCTCCCGCGACCGTAGCAACGGATAAGCAATTCCGCCGTCTCCGTAAGGCTCAGCGGATGCTCATCCCCGAGATTGAAGGTTTCACCATCGGCTTCTTGCGAAAGAGCGGCCAGGAGCATCGCATCGACCACGTCCTCGACATAGTTGAAATCTCTGACTTGCCGTCCGTCGCCATATACCAGGATAGGAGCCCCTTCCAAGAGGCGTCGAATCCAAATCCCGAGGAAGGTTTGCCGAGCATCAACCACGCGCATTCGTGGTCCGTAGGTATTGGTCAGTCGAAGCACGACGGCACGAATCCCATGCACACGATAGTAGAGTTGATGGTACAGCTCACCGGCCAGTTTGTTGATGCCGTTGACATCGACCGGATCCACCGGATGTCGTTCGTCCACGGGCAAGTAGTGGGGTTTCCCATAGATCTGGCGGGTGCCAGCAAACACGATCTTCACGTGACGATTATGCTGCCGACAGGACTCCAGGATGGACAGTTGTGCCTTCGCGTTGATATCCAAGTCTTGAGAGGGATGCTCCATCGAATCCAGATGACTCGTCTGACCCGCAAGATTGAACAGATAGTCGCAATTGCGAAGCAGATATTTCATGGCATGCTCGTCACGAACATCTGCGATATTGATGCGCACTCGATCGCGCACCGGTTCGATGTTCCACAGATGCCCCCCATACTCTGGGATCATGCTATCGACAATCGTCACCTCGGCCTCTTCACGAACGAGGCGGATGGCTAGATTCGATCCGATGAACCCGAGCCCTCCTGTGATCAGGACTCGTGTGCCTCGCAACCGGTTTGGGTCACTCTGTTGCAGCCCGAAAGGCATAAGTGATCTCAAATTCGTCACGTTCTGGGCGACTGTCAAACTCGTGCCGTGTGATCAACTCCAACCCGACATTTCGGCAGAGCTCCAGCAGTTCTCCCTCGCTGAAGCGTAGTTCAAATGTCTCGACCCCATACGCGAACTTTTTGAAATGTCTGGTCGCTGTGCGTCGCGCAATCGGGGTACGATGAAGAACGACGACTTCCGAAGCGACCCGCGCCGCTTCCGCAATATGCATTGCATACTCACGAACATGCAGAAGGACACCGGAGGAGATAACAATCGGGATCGACTGCTCTTGGAATCGAAGGGCACTCCCATCCCCAACCTCGAATCGGGGCAGTGGGTAGTACGCCCGAGCCAAGCGGATCATGGCATCGGAAAAATCGATGCCCACATAGGAGAGGCGGGTCTTGAGAAGATATTCGAGAACCTCATAGTAATACCCGCTTGCACAACCAATCTCCAACAGCTCGATATTTGGCCTGACATGCGGACGTAGCGCATCGGCCAACACTTGAAACACCAGTGGAGGATTTCCGCTGTACATGTCCTGCAACTCACGCTGTACCAATGCCCGCTGTTTCGATGGAATACGATCGGACCGCCAGGACTGAGCCAGTTCGGCAGTGACCTGGCTGGGAGTAATTTCCGCTCGGCCATACGAAATATGATCTAAATCAGGATCCGGCAGACGATTATTCCCAATCTTCCGTCGTAAATGCCGATCGAGTAGTTCACCCGTGTGGCACATTCGTGTCTGATAGGTATGGTCTCGGAGGGTTCGCCTCTGCCCTCGTTTAGCAATCTCAGCGGCCTCATCCTTATGCTGTAAGTAGTAGGAGAGCAAGTCGGCGCACTCTTCTACCGACCGATAGGCGACAACTTCGGACCCGATCTCGAACAGGTCAGTCAGATTATCCTTATAGTCCGTCACGAGAAGTGCCCCGCATCCTGTGGCTTCGAACAACCGCATGTTGTTCGCGTTGGATTTGGCAACATCGATGTGATGATTGACCGTGATGGCAGACCGGGCCAGCACGGAAAACATGTCCATCCCCCAGACATCACCGTGCAATCTAGTGCCTTCAACTCCCTCCTGAACCAGCGCCTGTGTGCCGTATCCCCAACAGTGAAGGGGCAACGACTTCGCTAGAGCAACCAAAAGCGCCTGGCGTTCCCGATGTGCGGGGGATACACCGCCGACAAACGACAACGGATATTGTCGCGAACAGTTTCCTAACCGCTGAAGCAGTCTAGGATCGAACGCCAACGGTTGGTAATAGGCCACACGTCCATTTCGCCGGAAATCATCGACAAAATGCGGAAAAGAAGAGATCAGAATATCGAACCCTTCGAGATGGGCGTGCGGTGGGATGGGCGAGGCAATCTGTCCGACAATGAGCTCGACGTGAGGACGGACGATGTTCATGAACTCTTGGGTGCCAATTCCTAGATCCTGGAGATAGAGAACCTGGGGTTTCAACTCCCGAATCTGCTCAACCGCGACGGCGATCGTCTGCGACCCCTTATCTAATCCTCTCACCTTTGCCCATGCGTCCTGCAATGGACGGCAGTTCACAATAAGGTCACCGGCCTCCCACCCCACCGCGCTCAGGCCAGATGAGTAGAAATCACTATCACCGAAACAGGCAGCTTGAAGAGCCTGATGTTGAGACTCGTAGGAAGCATCGCGTAGTTCAGGACGCATCCGGTAATGATGATCAAGAAACCCGTGATAGTACGTATTCAGAAACAAGCACATTGGTCTCTCCTGTCGAGGAGAGGATAGAGAAAGAGGTCGTGTCAGCTGACTGATAGTACCGGAAGGAGTTGTCTGGGGCGGGGAGCATGGAATCCCTTCATCCCTATGATGCACCAACCTGCCGGCAGGCGAAAGCGACGCAAATCGCTGTCGAGGGCCGTTCAACAGCTGCACATTCTCAAGCCATTGCTGGAGTGGCGGTGAAAAAACTGGACGCACTCTTCCACTCAACAATCCTTTCCCCTCCCAGCGGACACCTTGCCATTGGACATAGCCGAGTTGGTTCCACAGATCTGCTGTATCGAGTTCACTGTCGCGCAAACCATCATCTAGAAAAACCCTCGCGCCTGAAGCAAGAAACTCCCTGACTAGCGGGACTGTGCCAAAACGAATTCCGTTCTCCCCCGCTGGCCCGTCAACCAGAACTATTTCTGGACGAGCACCGCCAAAGAATTCTTCAAGAACCCCGTGAGGCAGGTGGTAGCACCTGATCACTCGTGAACGAACGGTCTGGAACACCAGATCCGCTTGGAGAAAACGGACCTGGCCGGCGAGCCCATGTCTGTCGAGTAATGATTTCGTTCGTTCTATGTAGCTGAGCGACTGATCGATACTGAATATGGGTGGCCTTGCCGAGGCCCCGTGCACGCGCTTCATCGCCCAAGCCAGAGCCAGGGAACTCGTACCACTTCCAAACTCCAGTATGGCGGTTGGGCGACATTCCTGTATTTTCTCTACGAGGTAATCGACCGTATTCGCACTCAGTGCCCATCCACCCAATAATTCGGGGGCGATGAGCTCATGAAGTTCGGCGGCACGCAATCGCTCAGGCTTTTGGCAAACGGTTTGGAACTGAGCGGCGAGCTGGTCCGGTTCCTGGGACTCGGCTGCCAACCCATCACGGAGTGCAAGACAAGTCTCCAGGGGCATCCAGGTATCTTGAAACATCCCTGCGGCCTCTTGCACCAGGGTGAGGCTCAATCGCCTTCTTTCAGGTGAACCTTCAGGACAAAAGCCCACTGCTGCACTGCTGGGCGTGACATCCGTGCTCGGGTTCGCAAGATCGTTCATCTCAGCCTCATGAACGGCAGAAGGCCATATGACTATACGGCGAGACAATGCCTTCCAAGTCTTGTGCCAGCCGCGCTGACTGTTAGGTGAGAGGAATCAACCGGTTTGAGCTGAAGATTTTCATGATTTCGCACAAGAGAGGCAACATTTACCCGGTGCAGGGAAAAGAACGATCTGTTACCGGCAATATTGGAAGGCTTTATTGTGGAGTGAGAAGGGAGCTGCTGGCTCTCTGAAACACACATTGCTCAATGGCGTTTTTGACTGATCCCCCCCACCCTCGATACTCGATGTACTCCATTTCGTCGAACCGAAACTCAAGCCCGATCGTTTCGCTGCCATGACGTATATCGACGTTCTTCACGACACCCGTCAAATTGGTAATGTGCCCAAGTCCGGGAAGTTCGAACTCCAGACGAACAGTCGATCCGGAGCGCAACCATGCCGGTCTTCGAACCACTGTCACACTACAGCCCCCCCCGCTGAGATCCTTCAGTAGACCACCAAAATAGCTCTTTGCAGGTAACACAGACATAGATGGGTTTGTCATATCTCCTTGCATCAGGAGGATCGGTTCGTCAGCGGACACCCGGAGATGTTTGCGCAGATGTATTTCCTCCACAGTCTTCGGATAGGCCACGAAGAGTAACGGCACCGGCGACGCAACCAGATCGCGAATCTCGCTGCGATATCCGACCAGTTTGCCGTCATGAAGATAACTCACGGTGCACGGAGTCCCACTCTCGACTCGCTGGTCAGGACTCAGCGGCAGCGGCCATTCACAGACGAGCCAGGCGTGATCTTTCCAGCCCAGCAAGGTTGAGCCATACATCACCTTCTGCCCATCAAGCGTCAGAGAAAGTTTGACGGCCAGTCCCACCGATAAGAATGATGCCGGAGAGGGAGCTGCCTCGACTACATCGTTCATCGTGATCCTCCCTCATTACGCGGTCGCCAAAAACCGACTCTGATGAGCTCTATCGGCCCATCATGCACTTTTCTTGAGCAGCAAGGATCCAAGATCGAACGCATTGATGAAGAATGTATTGCAACACGCAAGGTCGTGCACGCACCGATCAAGTTCGACGCCTTGTTCGCCGATAACGCACGCGAACCAGCTGTAATGTGAGCGTCCGTTCGACGGCGTCTCTGACCTGGAGTCCAAGATCTATGGCCATCAAACGTATTCCGATCGCCCAGCTCATCCCCGGCATGTATCTCGTTGAAATGGACGTCCCTTGGTACCGCACCCCGTTTCTTTCTCATAAGTTTGCCATCAAAGACCTGGATACCATTCAAACCCTGAAGCGCCATGGGATCAGGATGGTGTCGATCGACACCAGCAAGGGGCTTGACGTTCAAATAGCTCCTGCCCAGGCCGGTCAGGAAAGCCAAGAGCCCTGCCCCGCCCCACAGCCGCCCCCTGTTGAATCATGCGCCTCTGCTGCGACAAGCGCATCAGGTGGAGCGGCTGCGCACGACACCCCTCCACTCCCCTCGGCCATCTATGCCCAGGCTCAGGAAGCCGTAGAGCGTATTTTCACTGATCTTGAGCGCGGGATTCCTCCATCACCCGAAGCCACGAAAGCGATTGTGTCGACCGTCCTAGACCACGTGCTCAGCGATCACGCCGCAATGGTCACTCAACTGGCCATCCAAAAAATCAAGCAGTTTGATCGCTCACTGACGACCCATGCCCTTGATACCTGCATCCTGTCGCTCATCGTGGCCCTTGAGAGCGGACTGGATCAACAGGCGCAGGAACTGGTTGGAATGGGAGCGTTACTGCATGACACCGGATATGTGCGACTACCCCGTAATTTGGTGCGTAAGCGCGAGGACTGCACCGGACAGGACAAGACCCTCCTGGAGCAACACTGCAAACTGGGGATCGCCGTACTCGCTGAACGACCTGGAATGCCGGAGGAGGTCCTTCGCATCGTCCGGGAGCATCATGAGAGAAGTAACGGAAGCGGATATCCAGCCGGTCTTCGCAGCGACCAAATTTTGCCGCTTGCCCAAATCGTCGGCATCGTCGACTTTTATGACGGCATGGTGAGCCGACGTGGCACACGCCCTTCCATGATGCCCCATGATGCCGTTCGACAACTGTTCCTGGCCGGGGAGCGAGGCCAATTCGAGAAGTCTCTTGTGGAACTGATGATTCGAAGCATCGGCGTCTACCCTGTGGGAAGTTTGGTCAGACTGAATACCGGAGAACAAGCGGTGGTTGTTGGGGTCAACCCTCAACAACGGCTCAAGCCACTCGTCAAAGTCACCACCGACCCGCAAGGAGGCTCTTACCCCACGCCGATTGAGATAGATCTCTCCGCACCATCCACGGACCATACCGTACGTTCCGTCTTGCGTGTGCTCGATCCAACTCATGAACGAGTCAACATCAGTATCCATCTGGACAACCCTGACTTGCGAGCCGCGTAATGCACCGATCCCAGAGAACGCGTAGACCCTCCCGCCGTCGAACGGCAGCCGCCTCGTGGCACATTCCCAACGTCGCGGACCTGCTCGAGGGCTTGCCGATTGGCACCATGATCCTTCACACCGACCTCACGATCCTCGCGGTCAACCGGGAAGGGCGCCGGTTCCTTGGACCACGATCACGGCTCCCCATGAAACAATCTTTTCCAGGCTTCTGGTCGACGCTCACGTCGTCCGATGCGGACTTGATCACGGCACAACTGACCAGAGTCTTACGAAGCGGTCATCCAATTGCCTCAAGGCAACAACTCCAGATGAAACGGACGGGTGCCGTTATTCCAGTGGAATGGACGTGCACCCCCAACAGGGTCGGCGACGTCCCTGTGCTGATGATCTGTGTCCGGGACTTGTCTCAGGAAATGGAGATCAAGCACGAGCGCGATCGCCTTGCCGCCATTGCCCATGAAAGTCCCTCGCCCATGATTGAATTGGACCGCCATGGAAGCCTCTTATATGCCAACCCAGCCATGATTGCGTTGCTTTCTCGATTCGGCTATAGCCTCGAGGGCTTTCCCAGTGTGGCACCCGCTCAGCTCACGACCATCATCCACCGCTGCCTCTCCACCGGCCAAATCCTCCAGGGGGAAGACGTCATACTTCCCAAAGCCAGTTTTTCATGGACCTTTTGTCCGGTCCTTTCTCACGGAGTCGTCCGAGGGTACGCGACGGACATGACAACGATCTACCAGGCGCAACAGACACTCCAACAAACAGCCACCCAACTGCACGAGAGCAACCAACGTCTCGATCAGGCGCTTGATAAGGCGACCGAGTCCGCACGCGTAAAATCCGCATTCTTGGCGACGGTCAGCCATGAATTGCGTACGCCCATGAACGGTGTGATCGGCATGACCAGCCTGCTGATGGAGACTCCGCTGACGCCTGAACAGCTCTCGTACGCTGAAACCATTCGGCAGTGCGGCGAAGCACTCTTACAGTTGATCAATGATGTACTCGAGTGCAGCAAAATCGAAGCCGGGAAACTGGAGTTGGAGTGTCTGGATTTTAATCTGAGAACCACCGTGGAACAGGTCTTGGCTCAGTTTGCCGAGCGAGCCGAAACCAAAGGAATCGAACTCACCGGACTAGTACACGCGGCCGTTCCGACAGGGCTCAAGGGGGACCCAGGACGTCTACGCCAAATCCTCACCAATCTGGTGGCCAATGCCCTGAAGTTTACGGACGAAGGAGAGGTGACGCTCCAAGCCTATCTTGAGCACGACTCGACAGATACCGTGGAGATTCGATTCGAAGTCACGGACAGTGGGATCGGCATGAGTTCCACGATTATCGACAAGCTTTTTCGCCCCTTTGTTCAGGCGGACAACTCGACGACAAGAAAATACGGCGGGACCGGCCTGGGTCTGTCGATTTCCAAACAGTTGGTGGAGTTGATGGGGGGTCGGATTGGCGTGCGCAGCATCGAAGGGCAAGGCAGCACCTTCTGGTGTACGGCGCGCTTCCAGAAGCAGATCGGTTCTCTGCGTGCCATTCTTCCCTCCGGTGAGCTCGCCGGGAAACGGGTCCTGATTGTTGACGACAATGAATCGAACCGGATGATTCTCCACCATCTGGTTTCCGGATGGGGAATGGTGGACGACCTGGCCGAAGATGCCAACTCGGCATGGCAGCGGATCACAGAGGCCAACCAGAAAGGGACCCCCTACGATCTCGCTATTTTAGACGTCATTATGCCCGGGAAAGACGGTTTGCAGCTCGCACGTGAGCTCAACAGCCGTCCTGAGGGAGCACAGACTCGTCTTGTGGTCATGACCTCCATCCTCCAGCGCGGACACGCGGAACAGGCCCGCTCGTCCGGCGCAATGGGCTACCTCCCCAAACCAGTTCGTCACGACGAATTACGAGGATGTCTCCGCACCGTTCTCGGTCTGCCGGACGATCAAGAACGGAAAACCGAGCACGCCGGCTCCATCGTCCCGCAACTGGTGACGAGACATACCGTCGCCGAAAACGTTCAGCACCCGCGCGTGTTGGTGGTAGAAGACAATATTGTCAACCAAAAGCTTGCCGTTCGAATGGTTGAAAAACTGGGATACCGGCCGGATGTCGTCGACAATGGGCGGGAAGCCTTGACGGCGCTCGCAGAAGGACGATATGCCGCCATTCTGATGGATTGTCAGATGCCCCTTATGGACGGATTTGAGACGACCCGCACGATTCGGGAGCGCGAAGCCTCCAATACGGTTTCGAGTTCTGGATGTCAGGCTTCGAGCGCTGAACCTGACCATGCACGCACCCAGCATAAACCCTGCGACTCAAAGGCTGACTCCTCACCCCATATTCCGATCATCGCCCTCACAGCCAATGCCATGCAGGGTGATCGAGAACGTTGCTTGGCCGCTGGAATGGACGACTACCTCTCGAAACCGATCAAGCTTGAAGAACTACGAGCCGCGCTGGCACGTTGGACACCCGCTCCGCCTCAGACAATCCATCCGACCAAGCCAACACCGGCCCCCGACACCACGGATCCCGCCCAAGGCATTTTTGATCACGCGCTGATGTATCAGAACATTGGGAATGACAATGAGTTGTTTGGCCAACTCATTCGTCTCTTTTTGGATCGCTATCAGACGATGTTGGCCGACATTCGAACAGCCCTGGCCGATGGGGATTCGTCCGCGGTCGAGCGGGCAGCACACACGTTCAAAGGAACCGCTGGCAATCTGTGTGCTTCAGAGGTTGGATTGATTGCCAGTCGCCTTGAGGCAGTGGGTCGCCTTCAAGCGCTTCACGATGCCCCTCCCGTCTATGCGCAACTAGAGATCGAGGTTGAGCGACTGGTCCATGTGCTGGAACCCTACCGCAATGGATACCCACCCCTCACACAGGCCGCCGCCTAATATCGTCCCGCACACCACGTTGTCCTCGTCTGTCTTACGCAGGACATTTTGCGGCAGGTCGTGCTTCAACAGAAGTTGATGGCTGGGAAGAGGATACAGGGAAGAGCGGATACCGGGTGGGATACTCTTCTGAAAGCACCAGCTGTGTCCCCAATCGGGTCTTGTGGCTGATGACAAGGGGGCCTCGTAGATTCGCCGTCATTCGAGCGGGATCATCAGAGGGAATGGTCAGAATGACGACCACTGCCAGGTCGTCTTCTTTCTCGTTATTCATCTCGGCCACAATATCGGCAGGCACATTGACATGATAGTCGGCATGGAAGAGAGCCGGGTCAAGGATCACAAAGGCCAGCCCAGGTTCATCAAGCGATTGAAGCCATTTAAAGGGGGCCTCAGTGTCATGATCGAGAATGACATATCGTTGAGACTCTGGGAACCCCAACAAGCCGACCGGAAATCGAACGATACTGTCGTCCGAAACGTCGAACACCCCGAAGCGAAGCGATGTGCACTTCACAGTGATACCCTCACGAGATACTCCGCGTCTTCATCGGAATGAGGCGACGCACGACGTCAAGAGACACCACATCGGTCTTTGCAGCCAACCGATTTTCCTCCTGAATCCTGGCATACACTTCTTCACGATGAACGGCTACCGAGGAAGGTGCCTCAATTCCAAGCCGAACTTGGCCACTCTTCACTCCGAGTACCACCACCCGAATATCCGGACCGATGGTGACGCTCTCTCCACGCCGACGGGTGAGTACCAGCATAACCGCCTTCCTTGGCCAGAGACATGGGCCTCCTTTCTTCTCGGATTCTTTCCCGTAAAACTTAATCGTGCATGACGGTGTCCGGGGCTAGAGATAATTCAGCAACGAATTCTCGAATACCTTGGTCAGGGTACGACTCGCGGCTTCAATCGCATACTGTTGCAGTGTGAGATCGGAAATGGCTTTCGCCATGTCAACATCTTCCGTCTCGGACAGCGTTTGCTGGAAGAACCCTTTTGCATCGATGAGTCTTGCGTCGGTCGTTTCAAGACGATTTGATGTGGCCCCTAATTCCCCCAAGACTGCGGCAGCCTGTGAGATGCCAGACCCCAATCCTCCAAGTGCCTCGGTAATCCCCAATCGAAAATTCCCGCGCAAGGAGCTGACCAGCTGCTTCACGTGGGAAAATATGTCACTAGTGCCTCCTGTAAACGCTCGATCCCCAACCACGTTGGTCGGCACTGTCTGACCTGGCCCGATTTCAACCGCCTGAATCTCTGTATCGCCTTGATACTGGAGACCGGAGACAATGGAAAACATGTCCCCACTGGCCGGGGAACCCGTTGCATTCGTCAACGTCATCCGAATACCATTGAAGGCAATATCGCTTCCGGAGATATAGGTTTGATTCGTCAGGACGTTGCGAGGCGTGAGACTGATCGAGAAGGTATCACCGGCCTGTGGTCCACCCTGCTCGCTATTGCCAAGCACCACGCGCAGACCACCAAAGGAAATGGCGTCACCCGACACGTAGGTATTGCCGGATGAAACGGTCGTACTGGTGGTTTGATCGACGATTGAGTACTGTGTCGTAGAGGTGAACTGGATTTGATAATTGTGGAGCGTCAGCTGATCTGCATGACGGACCCCCGCATCCTGTATGGCAGCACCACCGGCATTGCTTGATCCACGAGTCGCGGTCACCGGAACCGTGACATTCAGCACATCATAGGTGGTGGCAGAGGTAAAGCGGATCAAGTAGTCATCCAATGTCACTGCGTTGCCGTCGACCACACGACCTTGTCCGGCGACAGCGCCTCCGGTATTCCCGCTCGCTGCAGCAACTGTTGCGGTCAGTGCAAACGGCACATCCCCCGTGGTCTGACTTCCGCCAAGAAAACCAAGTACACCTCGAGCCAGGCCTCCGGTGACACCAACGGTCGACTCTGGTCCGTTTGAGTTCGAGGCGATGACCAAGTGGTCTTGCTCGAACGTGACGGTGACACTCTTCCCGGCATTGGCCAAGACCGAATCAGCGTTGATCTGACTCTGCAACCTGGTCGCCAGTTGAGAGCCCGACAACGATTCTGTTCCGGACGTCAGATCAATGGTGCCGGACGTGACACCATCGACCGCCAAAAGAATGGTGTCGTTCGCACCATTGGTGAGGGTGACCGGGGCAGTCAGAGACAGTCCGGTGGCACGTCCATGCGTGCTGGTTCCCGTAAAGATGGGCTGACCATTCAACTCGGTATTGGCAGACTGTTGAAGTTGGGCAAACAATTGTCGGACTTCTTGAGCCCCGATGCTCCGCTCCGCCACGCCGTTGGCGCCCCCGCGAAATTGGACAGCCAGCTGTTGTACACGAGCCAAGGTATTCGTCACCTGCGTCAACTGGTTGTCGGACAGGTCCAATCTGGTGCGCCCAAACACAATGTTGCGCTGCCATTGCTCGATCAGGGACAACGACGCTTTATCCATCGAAATGTGGTTGAAGGTGCTGGGGTCATCGGACGGCTGACGGACTAACTTCCCGGTGGACACCTGCTGCTGAAAGACGAGAGCACGAGCACGAGCACGAGCCAAATTATTGGCCAGCACACCAAACGTCTGTAATTCTGTGACTCTCATGACTCTCCTCGCCTAGTATGGCTTCAGGGATAAGAGCGTCTGAAACATTTCATCCGTCATGCGGACCAGTCGTGAAGCCGCCTCAAACCCTCGTTGAAACTTAATGAGATTCACCAGCTCTTCATCGATCGACACTCCGGACACCTGTGCGCGTAACGTCTCGATTTGATCCTTCAAGGTCTCCTGGGCGTCCGTTTCACGATCAGCCGTCTGCGCCGCAACACCCAAATTCGCCGCGGCAGTCCGATAGGCGTCTTTCAAGGTTCCTCCGTCAAGACTGGCAAACTGCCGATGCTGAAGCGCCACCAGCGCCAGCATGTTCGTATTATTTCCGGGAGGGCCGGCCTTCGTCGATGAGGCGGCCACTGTGGACGGATCGGTGAGTGCGACCGCTACGTGTTTGGCGGCATCGTCGTAGGAGTTGACTTCAAGCACATCTCCGGCCGCAGCAGTTCCGGTCAATGACACACTCATCCCATCGAAGATCACCGTCATTGGACTCGTGTACGTACCCGACGATGCCGTACCGGTGCCGCTCAACATGCCGAGCGATGTTCGGGCCGTTCCACCTGTGACGTTGACCGCTGATGCGCTTGTGGCGTTGTTTGAGCTGATGACGAGACGATTGGTTGTAACGTCATAGGTCACCACCACGGATTTGCCTGCCGATTGCAACGCCCCGTCCGCATTGATCTTCGCTTGAACTTCCTGCGCAAGCGCGGCTCCGGAGCTATACGCTAAGCCTGGACTCGCAGCACCGGCTAAAGTGATCGTTCCGGAGGCTACCCCATCGACCGTCACGGCAAGCGTATCATTGACACCCGTCACGATGGTGACCGGTGTGTCGGCTGAGGGTGCAACGATCGAGGTACCGGTATAGTTCCCACGGATCGAGGCCCCCGTCGTGGTATCGACGATCGAATAGACCGTCGGCGAAGAAAATCTGATTTCGTAGTCGTGGAACGTGAGCAGGCTATTTGCCGTCACCGCACTGTCATTGACCGCAACAGCCCCTTGATTCGCTGCACGCGCACTCGTGGTAATCGCTCCAGGTCCAAAAAATTCTCGTCCAGTTGATCCATCCAAGTCATACCCTTGTCGATGAATCGTGTTGACGGCATTGGTCAGTGTCGCGGTGAGACGGTCGAATGAGACCTCCAGCTCCTTCACGGTGATATCGCGAACATCCAACAAGCTGCGCAGTCGGCCGTTAGAAATCAGTCCGTCGATGCTCAGTGGCCTCGCCCCCCCGGTCGAGTACCCGACGGCAAACAACCCCTCGTTGTCCGGATCCTCGATGGCGCCCAATTGCCGGATGGTGGCGCCATCGACAAGAACCTGCCCACGGGCCGCGAAGACCGTCAACGCACCAGACTTCGCCTCTATCGTGGTAATATCGATCCGCTTGGCCAACTCGTTCACCACGCCATCGCGTTGATCCCGCAGATCGTTGGCACTTTGGCCCGTTACCTCGGCCGCGACAATTTGACCGTTCAATGTGGCCAGCTGTTTTGACAGGCTATTGATCTCCTCTACCGTCTGTTGAACCTGGAAATTCAGCGACTGTCGTGCGGAGATAAGATCGGCTGAGGCCTGATTGAGACTGGACGCCAACTGTTTGGCATTGGCCAGCAAGACGGATCTGGCTGCCAATCCGCCTGGAGTGGTTGACACGTCTTGAAGGCCACGGAACAATTCGTTGAGGCGCGCCGCGATGCCCTGATTATTGCTGTCGCTAAAGAGATTTTGTAGCCGGAACAGCTCGTCCTTTGAGACAGACAGACGCCCAAGATTTTGCTCAATCGCCGTAAGCTGCTTGTTCACAAAGAAATCGGTGTACCGCCTAATGGCTGTGGCTCGTACGCCCATCCCCACCATACCAGGCTGCCCATGGAGCGGCGGCTGCTCTGCTAGTACCGCCTCTTGTCTGCTATAGCCTGGGGTGTTGACGTTCGCGACATTATGGCCCGTCACCGTGAGCGCTCGCTGCGACGCCGTAAGGGCACTTCGCGCGATATCAAAAAGTGACGAGAGCCCGACCATAGTTAGCCCTGCTGATGGATGAGGACATTCGTACGTCCGACGGCAACCGACTGTCCGCCAGCGGTATACAGCTCATGCCCCTCTCCGAGAGGCGAGCCGACTGATAACGCCTGATTAATCACGCCACGGATCCCTTCGATCAGTCCCGCATTGTGCTTGATCTCATCCCGCACGGTCTTGGCTTGCGTGAGGTAACCCTGATAGCAGGCCAGAAGTTCCGGCGATGTGGTTCGAAGATGATCAACCAGCTGATGAAGAGAGGTATCCTGAGATAGGCCGTGAAGACGGGCTAGTTCTTGAACAAGACGATGGCGTGCGTCGGCAATAGTCTCCAACACTTCCAAGATAGACAGGCGTCGGCAATTGATATCATGGAACCGAGTGATATCGACGGTCCTGATTGCAGTGCGTTCTTCATACACCGTCTCCAGCAGCTGACGGCATGTGGCTTCTTCCTCGCACAGTAATTGACGTAACCGATCCGTTGTCGACACGACCATGTGTAAAGGCATACAGACTCCCATCGAGGGGGCACGCGCGACAGTCCATCATCTTCCCCCTTCTCCCTCACCTCTGGAACAGCGACCAGGGGGAGGACGTCTTGAGGAGCCTGGGAAGCCAACAGCTACAGGACGGCGTCAGTGAGAACTTGCTTGAGGATTGCGTCTCCAACCTTTCGCCCACTCACGTCGTACGTCCCGCTGTCGATGGATTGGCGAATACGCTCCACCCGTTCCGCACGGTCAGGATCCGGCTGGCTGGCCAGCTCCCGAATCCGTTGCAGTTCCTTTGCCTGTGCAGATATCCGAACCTCATCCTTCCCGACCTGGGGAGGAACTGCTGCCTGTCGGGCTCCTGAACTCTCCGCCTCATGAACCCCGAGCAACATCTTGGCCAGATGATCGACTTTCCCGTCACCTGATATCTGCATATCCCCGCTCCTTCCCCGGTGCTCTTGTGACCGCCACGGTCCTGATGGATCCTTGGCCTTTTCACCGGTCGAAGTTCTTATCGGTTTCTACGGTGCAAAACTTGAGGGATCTCGCGGTGGAGATGAAAAATATTGTTCTGCATGCTCTTGAACCATCCGGGTAATCCCCAGTCCTCCTGATTCCGCTGCTCGTCGTCCGATTTCCTCATCATAGAATGAGTGGAAATAAGCACCCTGCTTATTGGCAATCGCTCCCTCAGGGACGGTTTCCCTCATAACTTTCAGTAAATACGAAACAAAATAGGCCTCGAACTGTTTCCCGGCTTCGATCAGCTTCTGACGCTCATCCACAATGCTCTGTGTTGTCAATGATTTGTGAGGACTATTCAGCAGAGCCGGTGAGAGAAGGGCTCCAGGATCCCTAGATAATGGTGACGTCATCAATGCCCGACTCTTCTCCATACCGGTTTGGGTGATCCCATCCATAGTACCCCTCTAAATGATCTCGAGATTTGCCTGAAGCGCACCGGCCGACTTCAGTGCCGAGAGAATCGCCACCAGATCCCGAGGCGTAACCCCCACAGCATTGAGTGCTTGAACAACCTCTCCCAAGGTAACCGTTTCATCAACGACGAGCAGACGAGACTCCTGTTCTTTTATCTCAGTCTGGACATCAGGCGTGACCGTGGTTTGCCCTGCTGCGTTCCCCACAAGCGGTGCCGCCGGCTGAGACACATTCAGTGTATTCTTGACTGAAATCGTAAGATTTCCATGAGAAATGGCGCAGGTTGAAATCCGCACATGTTCGCCAAGTACGACCGTACCCGTCCGCTCATTGACCACGACCTTCGCAATGGCATCGACGGAGACATCAAGTCCTTCAATCGACGCAATATACTCAACCACGCGACCATGAAAGGCCTGAGGAATCGTCGCCTTAATATATCCGGCATTGACCGCTGACGCACTGCCCTTCCCAAAGGCATGTTCAATGGCCTCTGCCGTTCGAATCGCAGTGGTGAAGTCGGGCTGACGGAGTAGCACGGAGACGGTTTCCCACGAATCGATGTCGACGGGAAGTTCCTTTTCAATAATGGCTCCGCCCGGGACCACACCCGCCGCCTGGTGATTCTTGATCACCGTCGCCCCACCCGGTCCCCCGGTACCGCCGAGAAATCCCCCGATCGACACGGGCCCCTGTGCCACTGCAAACACTTGCTGGTTCGCCGCCTTCAGGGGCGTCAGCAGAAGCGTCCCCCCTTGCAAACTCTTCGCGTTGGCCATCGATGAGACCACGGCATCCAACGTCATGCCGGGCTTTGAGAATGGAGGAAGTTTCGCGGTGACCATCACCGACGCGATATTTCGCGTCAGAAGCTGAATGGGATCGATGACCAGATGGACCCCCATCTTGTTCAACATCGACATCATCGCTTGAATCGTAAACTGTCCACCGATCACGCGATCACCCGTACTGTCCAACCCGACCACCAACCCATACCCAAGCAACTGGTTTTCACGAACCCCTTCAATCGCACCGATGTCCTTGATCCTCACGGCATCGGCATTCACCGGCCAAAGGGATCCCGCAACCAGGCCGCACAGCAATAGGAACGACCGTAATACCATACAGCTATTGCCCTCCATCGAATGAAGAACGCTTCGTGAGTGCCGGTTGCGGCTTCGGACCAAATATCACACGTGACAACCATCCTTGCTCTTGCACCGCTGCTTTGCACGCGGCTCGCTGCTGTTCGTCAGGCACCGACGGGCGAGCTGGCCTGAGCGGAATCGGGGGCATGGAGTCCGCCCGGCGGACGACCCCACTTCTGATCATCAGTTGCAGCGATTGCACATTCACCACTCGCCGTTTGGAAAGTATTGTTCTCGGAACGGCGCGTCTCATCGAAGTCGGCATGATGGCACGACTCCTTAGAACGGATAGATCCAATCGAGGATTCGAACAAACCATCCGGGACGCTGGACATCGTCAAGCACTCCCAGGCCTGAGTATTCGATCTTCGCATCCGCGATGGCGCTGGACGCCACGGTATTTTTCGTATCCACATCCACACGGCGGACGATTCCGCCGATCGTCATCAGCTGTTTCTCACTATTGACGGTGACCTCACGGCGCCCCTCGATCCGAAGATCGCCGTTTGGGAACACTTCCGTCACGATGGCCGAGATCGTCCCCGTTAACGTTCCCTCCCGATTGGTGGCACCTTTCCCGTCAAACTTGTTATTGGCGCTCGTATTGATTCCAAAGCCGCGCTTTGTTTCGTCGCTGAATCGAAGTCCTGGGAGCCCGATATAGCCGGCGCCGCTGCCGATCATACTATTCTTGACCGTTGAATCCCGTTGGACCGCCGTATCGGCCGACTTCGAACCTTTATGGTTCTCAGCAATTTTCACGGTGAGGATATCGCCGATACGCATGGCTCGAAGATCTTCATAGAGATAGGCCCGTCCATTTTCTTCTTGCCAGAGCGATCCGAGCGTTTTCGGAGGAGGCAGCGGAGGCGCGGTCACCTTGCTCGAGACTGATGTCGAGCTTGAACATCCGTGCAAGAACACCGCGGCAACAATTCCGAGTTTAACCATGACAAGGTTCGGCTGAGTCGGCTGACCAGATACCATAGGACCCGCCATACGCTCCTAGAACTCCACCTGTACCAGACTGGGTGCCACGACCTTCGCTCTCAACTCTCGGCCCGAATCAAGATTCGCCACCATGATGGTCTGTCCGACCTGGCCGCTTGATTTCGTAATGCCATAGGTCTGAATCGACAAGCCGCCCCGGCGGGCCTCGATCAAGACGCGATCTCCCTTCTTCACCACAAGCGGAAGCTTGATGAACGCCGCACGCAATGGAGTATCAGGCGGCAACGGTCGTGCCGCGCTCTTGCCGATGACTTCATCTCGATCGGTCAGAAACGGATGATTCCACTGATGGATTCGGATGGACGTAATTTTGAGATCGCCCTCATCGATCAGCTCCTCGGTCTTCATCAACCGCGCAGGAACGATGGCGTCGACCATCGCCGACACGTCCGCCAACACTTGAATGGTTTTCCACGCCTTTCCGGCTACGGCAACCGACAGGTGGAACACCCGTCGCCCAAGGCCGTCGTCTGAACCGGTCGGCAGAACTTGAAGTTCGACGATTCCCGACGGAACAGGAGTTGGTTCAGCTGGATCCAGCACCGAGACGGTGATCGTCTTCACCTTCTGTGACCAGATATGCTCCAAATATCGATGGATCGCTCCCTGCAGTAGTTCTGTGCTGATCTCTTGCATCACCACCTTCTCACGTTCCTTCTCAACCGAGCGCGTATCCTGTCCCGCATTGACCGGCGGGACCGTGCGAGCGTCGACCCTGGTCCCGGCCGACGCTCCCACGATCCAACTAGACCATCCGACCCCGAGCAACATGAGGACGATCCCGACCTTCATCATGACTACCCCCTACCGTCGCAGATTGTTGGCGATCGACATCATCTCGTCTGAGGCCTGAATCGTCTTCGAATTGATCTCATAACTCCGCTGGGCGATGATCATATTCACCATCTCCTCAGCAAGATTGACGTTCGAGCTCTCCAAGAAACCCTGTTGAATTGAGCCGAACCCCGTCGTGAACCCCCCGGTCCCTTGCGTGGGTGGACCTGAGGCAAAACTGTCGATGAACAGATTGTTCCCCATGGCAACGAGCCCCGAGGGATTGTCGAACCTGGTCAGCTGTATCTGACCGACTTGCGAGGCCTGCGTCACACCGGGGAGCAGAACGGACACCGTGCCATCCTGCCCGATATCCACCTTCAGCGCCCCGGACGGAATGGTAATGACCGGATTTAAGAGATCGCCGTCACCGGTAACAAGGTTCCCGACATTATCTCGCTTGAAGGATCCGTTTCGCGTGTACATGATGGTGCCGTCGGGGCGAGAGACCTGAAAGAAACCAGGACCATCGATGGCCAGATCCGTGTCATTATTCGTTTGCCGCATATTTCCTTGCAGCCATTCTTTGGCTACGGTCGTAGGCCGGACTCCGGTCCCGACCTGAATACCGACGGGGAACACTCCGACGTTCGAGGCGTTCGTACCAGGGAGTCGCTGGATCTGATAGACCAAATCCGCAAACTCTGCACGGCTCCGCTTGAATGAACTCGTATTGACGTTGGCAAGGTTATGCGCAATCGTATCGACATTGATCTGTTGAGCCGTCATTCCCGTCGCCGCTGTCCACATGGCTCTGATCATCGCTCCCCTCCTCCGTTCTCCATCACGTATCGAGTGACCTACCGCGAGAATGTGCGGCGCTCGAAACACCGACCATGAAAGATGACACCCGCCGCTGACGCTATACGACCCGACCGATGTCTTGAATCGCCGTTTCAGCCATACGATCGAGGGTTTGAATGAGTTTCTGCGCCGACTCATAACTCCGCATCCCCTCAATCATCCTTACCATTTCACCGATCGCATTGACGTTCGAATCCTCGACGTGTCCCACTTGTAGTTGCGGGTTCTTCATCGGCGTCCCTTTGTCGGATGCAAACAATCCTTCGGCAGACTTGACCGGCATCTCCCCTTCGGGAAAGTCCATAATCTTAATCGTCCCCACCGCTTTATCATCCACTTTGACTTCGCCTTGGGGCGTAATCTCCATCTTTCCCGCCGGAATCTTGATTTCTCCTTTGGTTCCCATCACCGGATAGCCGAGGCTATTCACCAACCTGCGTTGAGGGTCCAAGGACAGCATGCCGTTTCTGGTATAACGAACCCCTTGTGGGGTCTGAACTTCCAAGAATCCCCGCCCCTGAATCGCCAGGTCCAATGGATTGCCGGTCAGTCGGATGCGCCCCGCTTCAAACGTCGTCTTCATCGTGTGCGGCGCAACGAATGCGCGCTCGCTGGCTCCAAATGGCCTGGCCGTGATCTGCTGCCCCAATCCCACACTATGACCAATCATGGGAATCACCGCCTGGTACCTAGGCAAGATCGTTTTGAAGGCCTGCTCGTCCTGTTTGAAGCCGGACGTATTCACATTCGCCATATTGTTGGCAAAGACTTGCATCCGCCGTTCATGAGCCAGCGCACCCGAGAGGATTGGATAGATACCGCGATTCATCTGGATCACTCCTTATTGGTCCCCACAGAAAGACAGCAACCCTTGTGCCAAGATCCTCACGGAGCCCATCTCATGGTCTGAGAGTGAAAACTCCGCGAAATCCCGGCCGATGATGAGCAATGAGAATGGGCAACAGCATGGTGACGGATCAGGCGAGTGTCCAAGCCGGATACATTCTACCCAGCAAGCGGCATATTGTTCCTGGCCGAGAGCTCACACGTCTGATCGACCCCAGGTCTATAGGATTCATGGTTCATGACTCTTCGAGCCACTCAGGGCTCTACGAAATTATCCGGCGATGTGACGACCGATCGTCACGCGTGATACGTGAACCATGACACGTGGTTCGTAAAGGGTCTTCATCAGGCGTGTGAGACGCTTTACGGCCTTTGACGTGTCACCCTGCGGCAGGCTCAGGGCCCTGCGTTCTATCGAAGCGCGAACGATCATGTGTCGTATCGGTGGGTGCAGTCGACGCATTCATGAATGGGGCAGGCTAGCTAATCGCTTCAAGAGTTGCTTTGAGTCGGATGATGGCTTTCGTATGGATTTGGCAGACTCGCGACTCGGTGACCTTGAGCAGTTCTCCGATTTCTTTCATGGTGAGTTCTTCATAGTAATAGAGGGTGAGCACAAGCCGTTCCTTTTCCGGCAACATTTGAATTGCTCCGGCAATTGACTCACGTTCGCGCTCATTCACCAATGAAGAGAGCGGATCAGGGGTATGGGTATCGGCCAACATCTTCACCACTTTGTGCCCATCCGGCTCATGGAGGCTCAAATCGTCCACGCTGATCATCACCGCCCCCCTGGCGCGTGTGATGAACTCATCCAGCTCTTCCAACGACATCTTCAACTCTGCCGCAACCTCTTCATCCTGCGGCGGTCGACCGAGTCGACTCATCAGGAGGGTGTGTGTCTTTTGGAGCAACCCAATGCGTTCGTGGACTGACCGGGGAATCCAATCCATCGCTCGGATTTCATCGAGCATGGCGCCTCGAATCCTGAACTCCGCATAGGTCTTGAACTTGGCCTCTCGTGTCGGATCATACTTGGTCATGGCATCCATCAATCCGATGGTGCCGACCGAAATCAGATCCTCCGCGTCCAGATAGGCTGGAAGCCTGAATGCCAACCGATGGGCCATGGCACGAATGACGTGGGCAAACTCTTTGATCAGTTGCTCCCGCCTTGCCCCTTGCGCCGAGAATGATTTTCGCTCGTGCGGTAGTGCCGACTTACCCATAATAGTTATATTGTCCTAGTTACCGGCATGCGTCGCCGGCCGTTGCCACACCAACTGCATCGAACTCTTCGGAAGCACAGGCTTTGGCCATTGCGTGATCTGCCTGGCGAGCTTCCGAAACGCTTCAGAGGCCGGCGCATCAGGGAATAACTCCAAGACCGCTTTCTGTTGCATGACCGCCATCGGCACATAGTCGTCGTAGGGAATGGCCCCGACCAATTCGAGAACGACATGCAAAAAGCGATCCGCCGCAACGTCGAGTTTCCCAAACACTTCGGCTGCTTCCCGAGGGCTCTTGGCTTGATTCACCACTATTTTGAAACGACGTTCGCGATATTGGCGTGCCAGGACCTTAATTAAGGCGTAGGCATCCGTCAGTGAGGTGGGTTCTGGCGATACGACAATCAGAGTTTCGTCGGCGGAGGAGGCAAAAAACGTCACACTGGTGGAGATGCCGGCGCCGGTATCGATCAACAAGACATCCATCCCGCTGGCAAACTGCGCCAACTGCGCTTGAATGATGAGCTGTTGCGATTCCGTCAGTGTCGTCAGGTGCGGCACCCCGGAGCTCGCCGGCAACACGTGGATATCAGCAGGGCCTTTCAGCACGATTTCATCAAATGTATGGGTTCCGGCTAAGACATCTTCAATCGTATGCCGAGGAACAAGGCCGAGAAGTACATCGAGATTACCCAGGCTGAGATCAGCATCGAGGATCAGGACCCGTTTCCCAAGTTTCGTCAGCGCCATGCCCACATTCGCCACGACATTGGTTTTCCCCACACCACCCTTTCCGCTTGAGACGGCAATCACGTGGGGGAGCGACTCACCGTCCGATCCGATGGGATCCGATATCAGGGCAGACGATCTGGATTTGAGCTGCATAGTGTGACCTCCAACCAAGTTATCGGTGATACGTTCCCGTTGCCGCCAATGTCAGTCTGTCTTCCACTGACCGATGCGCAGGCCCATGAGTCCCCTCAGGACCGAATGTCATGAGCCTCGTCGCCAGCGCTTCCGGAGATGAGACCTCAAGATCCCCTGGGACTCGCCGCCCTACGCTCCAATAGGACAGCGGGATGCCCGTCATCCGTGCCACTTCGAACATCGTTCCGCACGATTCCGTTTCGTCGAGTTTGGTAAAGAGAAGGTGCACAGGCGAAAGTGCCCTCACGCAAGCCGTCATCCGACAGGCTTCTCGGACTCTGGTTGAAGCCGGCAAGACCAAATGCGTCGTGATCGTATCGTGCTTCAACAGCCGACGGAGTTCGTTCGCCAATGCCAGATCCGCCGGCGCAATCCCCGGCATATCCATCAACACAAGATCCACCTGAGCATGACGACGCAGTCCTGCTTGCACCTGCCGTGCCGACATGGCACAGGCAAAGGGGACTCCGATGATCTTGGCGTAGCGCCGGAGCTGTTCCACCGCAGTCTCCCGATAGGTATCAAAGGTAATCAGCGCGACCGACTTCCGTTGCTCTAGGCGATAGTACGCGGCCAGTTTGGCGACGGCAGAGGTCTTCCCGGCTCCGCTCGGGCCGATGAGCAATCCGATCGCGGGACCGGCAGGGCCATGGAGCAACGGTCCGGCGGCCCGCACACTCCGCACAATTTCCTGATGCAGAGCGCGTCGTATCGACTGCTCATCCGGGAGATCGGCGAGGCGCTGTGCCTTCAGCGCCTCCCTCAGGAGCAATTCGATCGAGGAGGGATGCATCCCCTGCTCACGCAACGCCCGGCGGAGCGTCGAAAGAAACGGCAATGATTGCCCAGTCCGTGGTTCATTTGTTCCTGGGGAAAGGTCCTGCAGTAACCGACTCAATTCACCGTAGACCGCCCGTACCTTGCGGAGGTGGTTCGACTTTCCCTTTGACAGGGTAGATTTCTTTGATGTGTGCTGTCGCGGGCGCTCCCCTGTGCTTGCTTCACCAGTAGGCTCCAACACACCGCGCAAGGTCTGCTGAAAGGTCCTCATAGAAACGATGTTCGAGGAGCTGTCCCCAGACGCTTGTACGGCGGGCGCAGATTCTTGAACCCTCGCTCCCTCCCGTACCACCGGTGGTCGCTCGTGTTCGACTGCCGCCATCACCTCCAACACCGGATGATTGAACGCTCGGAGGAGTCGTCCCCCCTCACGCACCTCTTTGGATGAGAGGATAATGGCATCAGGCCCCAATTCCTCCTTGATGGCCCGGAGGGCATCCTGCATCGTCAGCGCATGAAATGTCTTGACCTTCATAGGCGATCCTAGGATGACTGTGCCAACTCGAAGTCGACCCGCACCGTGTCAAGCGACTGTAATCGGACAAAGGCATCCACCTCATTGAATCCCATCACCGGAACCGAATGCAGAATCCGATCGCTGTGGCGGCGAAGATGCCGCCGAACAGTCTGTGAACAAATGATGATCGGCTGTTGTCCGCGAGCCGCAACCCGTTCCGCGGCCTGTTTAATCCCCGTGAGGAGTTTGTGCGACACCGTCGGATCGAGCTGTAAGGGAGCGCCTGGCGGAAGCGCCGCCACTTGGTCGGCCAGCGACCGATCCAGCCTGGGATCCAATGTAATGACCTGCAGGCTGCCGTCGGACGCTTGGTACTGTTTGGTGATCGTTCTCGCCAATGCTTGCCTGGCATACTCCGTCAGCAATTCCGGATCTTTACTGTGCGCGGCTTGATCGGAAATGGCCTCCAGAATGGAGCGCAAATCTCGGATCGGAATCCCTTCCTTGAGGAGATTGCCGAGAACCCGAACAACGGTTCCCAACGGCACCATCGTTGGAATCAGCTCTTCCACCAGCTTGGGATGAGATTTGCCGACCTCATCCAGAAGCGCCTGAACCTCCTGTCGCCCCAACAGCTCATGGCCATAGCGCTTTACCAACTCTGACAGGTGGGTGGCGATGGCCGAACTGGCATCCACGACGGTATAGCCCGCCATCTGGGCCTGCTCTCTCCCGTCTTCCGGAATCCACAGTGCCGGGAGTCCGAAGGCAGGCTCCTTCGTCGCAATACCTTGCACCAACCCCTTCTGGCCGGTTCCTGGATCGATCGCCAACAGGTGTCCGGGCAACACGTCTGCTTTGGCGACCTCCACCCCCTTCAACATGATGGCATATTCGTTCGGCCTCAACTGGAGGTTGTCACGAATATGAATGGGGGGCACGACGAACCCCATCGATTCCGCAAACTGCCGCCGGAGCGCCTTGATCCGATCGAGCAGCGCCGTACCTTGAGTCCCTTCCACGAGACCAATCAATCCATAGCCCACTTGCACTTCCATCAGATCGAGCGGAGTCACGCGGGTCGGCCCCTCGTCGGCCTTGGGAGCCATGGGTGTCGGGGGTGGCGCCGCTTGTCGGAGTTCCTCCTGATGCAAGTGATAGGCAATCCAGGCGACCGCCCCGCCCAATACCAGGAACGACAGATGCGGCAGCCCGGGGACCAATCCGAGCGCGAGAAGAATCCCCGCTGCGATCCCCACCGGCTTGGGGGACATCAGCAGCTGCTTCGTCATGGTCCCCCCCAAGTCCATGTCCGAAGCGGCCCGCGTCACGACAATACCGGCTGCCGTCGACACGATCAGGGCCGGAATCTGTGCGACCAGGCCCTCACCGACGGTCAGCACCGTATAGGTTTGAGCCGCGAGTCCCGGACTCATCCCTTGCTGCAAGACGCCGATGGCTAAGCCGCCGAGGATATTGACCAGGGTGATGATCACCGCCGCGATCGCGTCGCCTCGAACAAACTTACTGGCACCGTCCATCGCTCCGTAGAAGTCCGCCTCTTCGGTAATTTCTCGCCTCCGCCGCCGCGCGTCGGCTTCGTTGATCAGACCGGCATTCAGGTCCGCATCGATGCTCATCTGTTTCCCGGGCATCGCATCCAAGGTAAAGCGGGCGGCAACCTCGGCCACGCGGCCCGCGCCCTTCGTGACCACGACGAAATTGATGACGACGAGAATCGTAAAGACCACAAGACCGACGGTGTAATTGCCGCCGACGATGAAATTGCCGAACGCCCGAATGACTTCCCCGGCCGCCCCGGCCCCTTCGTTGCCATGCAGAAGGATGAGACGCGTTGATGCGATATTCAGCGACAATCGGAACAACGTAATCATCAAAAGAATCGACGGGAAGACCGAGAATTCGATGGGGCGACGGACCTGCAGGCCGACTAGGAGAATGATGACGGAGAGAGTGATGTCAAAACTGAGCAACAAGTCGAGGATGAAGCGCGGCAACGGCAGAAGCATCACCATGAGAATGGCGACCACTCCCACGGACATGAGAATATCCGGGTGCTTGATGAATTGGGATGAATTTGTCGGTTCTGTGACGGTTGCCATCGTCTGTAGTGCCTACGACCGACTCACGCCGTGATCCCTCTCGCGCGATACACATAGGCCAGAATCTCCGCCACCGCGCGATACAGATCATGAGGAATTTCTTTCCCGACCTCGACGAGCTTGAACACAGTCCTGGCCACAAACTTGTTTTCGACGACCGGCACGTTATGATGCCGCGCCAACTCCCGGATCCGCTCCGCAATCACGCCGGCGCCTTTGGCCACCACGACAGGCGCCGCCATCGTGGCCGTGTCATACTTCAATGCCACGGCCAGATGCGTGGGGTTCGTGATCACGACATCGGCGGTTTTCACCGCCGCCAGCATGCGCTTCTTCACTAACTCACGCTGGACAGTTCGTACGCGACCCTTGATGAGCGGGTCACCTTCCGCAGCTTTCTGCTCCTCTTTGATCTCCTGCTTCGACATGCGGAGACTGCGTTCCCACTCGTAACGCTGATAGGCATAGTCGAGGACTGCCACCAGGGCGATCGCTCCGGACACCGCCAACCCGATTTTGAAGGCGAGACTCCCTGCCAACGGCAAGACGCCGCTCAACTCAAATTGGATCAACTCGGGTATGTGCAGCACATCATGACGGGAGGCCCAAAGACCGACGCCTGTGATGATGGCGATTTTGAGCAGCCCCTTGATGAGTTCCACGACAGAGCGAAGCGAGGCTAGCCGTGAGAATCCCTTGGCCGGATTGATGCGACTCCAATCGAGCTTAAACGCGGTCGTTCGCCACAACAACCCTGTTTGCAGCAGGGTGGCTACAGTTCCGAGCACGAGGACTCCGGCCACGATCGGAAGGCTCAGAACACCCACCGTGACACCGGTCTGAATCAGAATCGTGTAGACCTGATCAATCGAGATCTCTCGATACCACGCCCCAGGATACGGCAACGTCAAACCTTGACGTGTCATCTCGGTCATTTTCAGGAGACCGACTGGCAACATGGAGCCCAACAACCCCACGCCGCCTAAGAGCACGGCCGCCGTCGACACGTCGCGACTGACCGCAACCTGGCCTTGCTTGCGCGCCTCCTCCTTGCGTTTGGGGGTCGCCGGTTCCGTCTTATTGTCACGGTCCTCAGCCATGCCCCAACACCTTCATGAGTCCCAAAATCGTGAACTGCAAGCGTTCGATCTCCTGAACCAAGAGTTCCACCGTAAACGGCATCGACAAGCTGAGCACCACCAATCCTCCGACGATGGTGATGGGGAAACTCAGCACGAACACGTTGATTTGACTGACCGCCCGTCCGAGAATCGCGAGCAGGATGTTGATCAAGAGGATGATGACGAGCACCGGGGCGGCAAGCTTGAGTCCGACCATGAACATCTGCTGGGAGAGACGCAGCACATCATCTCCGGCTCCGGCCGGAAGTGAGGCTCCGAATGCCGGAATGGATTCGTAACTCGACAAGATCGTGGCGACAATGAGCAGGTGTCCGTTCAACGAGAGCAGGACCAGGGACGCCATCAGCGTAAAGTACTGCGCCATAAGAGGTGTCTGACGGGAGGTGGCAGGGTCGAAGAGCTGGACCACACCGAATCCCATTTGAACGCCGATCATTTCTCCCGCGACCTCAAACGCCCCAAAAAACAGCCGGACAGCCAAACCAATCGCCAAGCCGATCACCAGTTCGCTGAGCAGCCCGGCGGCCAGGACCAGGGGATCGGAGGACACGGTCGGCAGCTGGATGAAGGGAGCCAACAGGACGCCTAACGAAAGGACTAAGGCGCCCTTGACCTTCATCGGAACAGTGCGTCCGCTCAGTACCGGCAAGGCGGCGAGCAATCCGCCGATTCGAGAAATAAGGACCAGGAACGCTTGGAATTCCGGAAGAAACACCTGAATGGTCTGTGGTAATGCCATCGTTCCGTCCTGCTCCACGGTGCCCATGATGGTACGTGACCTCTCCGCCCGGGCATCGTATCTCGTGAAGCGTCGTTCCTATCTCGCAATCAAGAGCTCGTCCGCGTCATTCCTGCGTGCGCTTCGCGCTGCACGAAGGACGAGCGACATATCATCATCGTCGCAGCAGCACCTGGTCGTTGATGACAACAACATCCATGAATCCTCCGAGTTAGTGCACATAGTTGGGAATGTTGGTCAGGAGATTCGCCATGAACGTCGTCATGACGTTCAGCATCCACGGAAGAAACACCAGGAGCGCGCCAAAGAGTGTCAACACTTTGGGGACGAATGTCAGTGTGGCCTCATTCAGCTGAGTCATGGCCTGGAAAGCGCTGACGAGCAGACCGACGAGCAGACTCAGCCCGAGGATCGGACCCGACACGAGCAACGTGGTTTCTAACGCCTGCCTGCCCAATTCCGTCACGATTTCAGGTGTCATCGTCTGCTCCTCTCAGGCCCTTGTCCGAATCAGTGTCAGCCAACTCCTACACACCCCCCCCGTTGCCCCAGTCGCAGAAGCATCATGAGGTCACTGGAAACTGCGCACCATCGAGCCGACGACCAGATACCAGCCGTCCGCCAAGACGAACAGGATCAACTTGAATGGGAGGGAGATCACGACCGGAGGCAGTAACATCATACCCATCGACATCAGGATACTCGCGACAACCATGTCGACGATCAGAAACGGAATATAAATCAAGAATCCGATTTGAAACGCGATCCGCAACTCACTGAGAATAAACGCGGGAATGATGGCGTGGGTCGGAACATCTTCGACTCGCTCCGGCTTGGGAATGCGACTCAACTGGACGAACAACTCAAGGTCTTTGTCCCGCACCTGTTTCAGCATGAACCCTCGCACCGGCTCGATCCCCTTCTTCCAGGCATCCTCGTAGGAGATCTGTTCGGCAAGCAACGGCTGCAGCGCGTTGCTGTACACCGACTGCCCGACCGGCGCCATAATGAACACCGTCAGGAACAGGGCCAAGGACAACAACACTTGATTGGGAGGCACGGCCTGTGTCCCGAGTGCTTGGCGGAGGAAGGCCAAGACAATGACGATCCTGGTAAACGACGTGACCATGATGAAGAGGGCCGGCGCCAACGACAGCACCGTCAAGAGAATTAGAATCTGGATGACCACAGCGATCTGTTTGGGCCCGCCGGTCCCCAAATCAATACTGACCGACGGCCCGTTTGTGGCCGCGTCCGCCGCCGACGCCGCCAATACCATCCCCGCCCCGACGACCATCGTCCAGCCGAGGAGACGTGAATGGACGCGATCAGTGGCCATGGTGTTCCTTGTCATGATCAGTCCAATGAAGCGGCTGTCGCTGAAGCCACGCCGCCACGTCCGCCCCCGGGAGCCGTGTCTTCTCAGCAGAGGGTTTCTCGGCCGGCCGCCGAAGTAATTCTCGCAGACGCGTCGTATCACTGATCCGTCCTAACGGAATGAGATCGGTTGCCGTGGCGCCCACAATGAGATACTCGCCGGCGACCTCCACCAGACTGATCGTCTTGCGCGGAGCCAGGTAGCCGCTGGCCAACACCTGGACCAGCGGCTGCCCCCCGGCATTCCCGACCCGTGGTCCCATCACTCGGCGCGCCACGAAGGCCGCGAGACCGATACACAGCAACACCACGGCCAGCGCTGCGACGGTTCGGAGCAAGCTGTCCCAGACGTCGATCACGCGCGCTCCTTCCAAGTCCTCATCGCAATTGCTGAACACGTTCGGCCGCACTGACCACATCCGTCAGGCGAATGCCGAATTTTTCATTGACGACCACCACTTCGCCGCGAGCCACCAACTTATTGTTCACCATCACATCCATGGGTTCACCGGCCAGTTTATCCAGCTCAATGACGGAGCCCTGCGCGAGCTGTAAGAGATCCCGAATGGCCATCTTTGTCGATCCGACATACACCGTCACGCTCATCGGGATGTCGAGAATAAAGTCGATGTTCTTCGGTGCACCTCCCGGCTCCGTCTGTGGGGCGGATGAAAACGAGGTGGCCTGTGCGGATTGCCCGCCGAAGGCTTGCGAATCGGATGCCGTTGCAGCGTCAGAATCAGCCATGAGTACTCTTCCTGTGGGCGCGTGGCTAGCTCAACACCTTTGTCACGCGGCACGCTTGATTGCCTTTATACACACCCGGACTTCCCTGGAACTTGTGATAGCCCTCGATGTAACAGTCGAGCGGATCGCCGGGATGCTGGTCCAGCAAGATCACATCCCCCGGTGAGAAGTTCATGACATCCTTCACCGTGACGGTCGCCGTCCCCAGCCGCACCACGATTGGAAGCGGGCACTCTTGTAATCGGTCTTTAAAGCGATGATTCCAGTCGCCGGATTGATCGACGTGATCGGAGACGAGGCCTGAATAGAGCTTCTCTTTGATCGGTTCCAACATCGAGTAGGGATAGACCACATACAAATCCCTGGCGGTCTCACCCAGCACAACTTGCAGCGTCACCACCACGACGATTTCCGACGAGGTTACCACCATGGCAAACTGCGGGTTGCTCTCAGAACGCACATACTCCACTTTGACCGGCACAATGGCATGCCAGGCAATCTCCAGATCGCTCAGCGCATGCAACAGAAGCTTTTTGATGATCCGTAACTGGACGGGCGTGAAGTCTCGCCCTTCCGGCTTGACGTGCGTCTGACCTTTCCCGCCGAAAAAATAATCCACGATCAAGTACACCAGAAACGCATCCATCACGAAGAGCGCGCTGCCACGTAACGGAGCCATATGAAAGACGTTCAAGGAGGACGGCATCGGAACCTTCTTGAGAAACTCTCCGAACTTGATCACCTGTGTGCCGACGACGACGAAATTGACGACCTCACGGAACATATTCGTCCAGACGACCGACTGGCGGCGAATGAACCGGTCGTTGATCATCTCCATGGTCGGCATGCGCCCACGGATGATCCGTTCCTGATTGAAGAGATCGTACTGCGCCACCCCCGCCGACGGCGCCTCACTTTCCTTGGGCGCCGTATCGACCTCTCCTGACACGACACCCTTCAGGAGGGCATCAATTTCGTCTTGCGAGAGTATCTTTTCCATACTGCTGGTGTTTACTGAACGACGAAATCCGTAAAATAGGCGGACCGGACGCCCGGCTTCGGAAGCAACCCGTTGATCCGTTGCGTAATCTCATCCCGCAACTGAAACTTCCCTTGCGTCGTTCTGACCGCATTCACATCCTTACTGCTCAGCAACACCAGGATGGCGTCACGGACCTGCGGAACTCGTGCGGACAGGTCGGCGGACACCGCTTCACTGTCGACCTCAAGCTTGACGGTCAGCTTCAAATAGCGCACATCCGGCACATCCGCCAGATTCACGATGAACGGGTCCAGATCGAACATGACCCCCAGTGCGGCAGGTTGTCCTGGTTTTCCGCTCGCGTCGGCATGCGCGTCGGCCTTGGCCGCCGTCTCGGTCTTATGCTCGTCGGCATGTTCTGCAGCTTTATCGGATCCGCCGAAGAATTTGACGGCAACGATCGCGCCCCCCACACCAAACACCAGGGCGACCACCGACACGATCAGGAGCAATTTCATCGGAAAGGGCGGAACAGACGCCGCTCCTGAAGCTTTTCCATCCGTCTCGGCTGCATCTGCCATGGCTCCTCCTTGAAGGCCTCAATGCCTCCGTGAAGTGACTGCAATGCATATGCCATTGAATGATCGCCAGGATTGGCTACGATGATTCACAATCGATATATTTGACAGAGGGTTCGGTGGAAAGCAGGCAAGAACACCGGCACCGGCAACCAATACCGTCAGGCAAGTCATTGACACCGTCAAGGAACTGACGGGCTGCCCCTGGCGGAATTCATGTGAGAAAGCCCCTTGAGGAGAACCCTGTAGAAGAGCTGGCTGGGAGCCGGACAAAGCCTCCCAGCCGTTCTACACCATCATCTAGCGTTTCAGATTCACGAGCTCTTGCAGGATTTCGTCCGAAGTCGTAATCACCCTCGAATTGGCTTGAAAGCCGCGCTGGGCCGCAATCATGTCGATAAAGCTTTCACCCAGATCGACGTTCGACAACTCAAGTGAATTGGACAACACTCGTCCGAGACCGGCACTATCCGGAGTCCCGTTGACCGGCTGACCGGAATTCCCGGACTGTGCGAAGGTATTCTTCCCGGTCCTCGTCAATCCAATGGGATCAGGAAATCGTGCAAGGACAACCTGCGCCAATGCCCGTAATTGGCCATTGGAAAACCGGCCGCTGATGACCCCATTGGCATCGACCGAGAAGGCTTGGAGTGAACCGGCCGCGAACCCGTCCTGCGTCTGTTGCACCAGCGCCGATGTGGACCCAAATTGCGTCGTCCCATCAAGCCCGTTTCCCCCGTCGGTCGTGACGCTTGAGCCGTAGTTCATGGTGATCAATTGGTCGGCCGTCGCGCCGACAAAATCCACTTGCAACTGCCCCGGTGTGGTGCCTGAGGCTCCTGCCGCAGTACTCGTATCGTACCGAATGACCGTGCTCTCTCGATCCAATGTTCCATCCGTCCCGAACGTCAAGGTCCCGGCCCCCACTCGCACGATGCCGAGCGTCGCATCGATATTGCTGGGATCGTAATTGGCCGTCACCACCTCGGCGGCAGAGGCCACGACGTTATAATTCCACGTATTCGCCCCGGTTTTCGTGAAATAGGTGGTCAACAAATGACTGTTGCCGAGCGTGTCAAATACCGTCATGGACGTTGAGAAATTAGAGGTCGCCGGAGGGTCGGTCAGCAAAAAGCTTGTCCCGGTGGTGGAGACCGGCGCGAGCATATTCAGATTGGCCGCCAGCGTATTCGCGCCATTGGCCGTCACCACGACGGTCCCCGTCCCGGTGGTGGAATTGTTCGTGGTGCCTGTCAGTCCAGAGGCGAACGTGAACGTACCGGACGGATTGACCGATGCGGTGAATCCCGTGTAGGCCGCAGCCTTGAACGGATCAGTCGGCGTGAGCGAGCGGACCGCGTTTTGAATCGCCGTCGCCAACGCCGAACCGGTCAGGCCGTTCGCTACTGTGATCGTTTGAGCCCCGTCCCCGTTCAAGTTGATGTTGAATGAATCATTGGTCCCAGCAACCGTCGTGGTGGCGGAGGGGGACGAACTCACGATGTTCCCACGGACGCCCGTTGGTACCGTGGCGGAATTCAAATTGGCGGCAACCAGCGCCGTCGTCGTGGCGCGCGGCGAGGCCGTCGTCGAAGGCAGTGAAATATCACCGATCGTCCCGGTGATCGTGCCGGTGGTGTCCGCAAGGAACCCCTGTAACTTGAATCCCGTGGGATCCACGACATTGTTGTTCTTATCCAGCCGAAAGAGACCGGCGCGCGAGTAAAACGTCGCATTTTGGGAATCTTGCACGATAAAGAATCCATTGCCGTCGATCGCAAGGTCCAGGACGTTGGACGAGGTGGAGAGCGAGCCTTGGGAGAAATTGCCCTGAACAGAGGTCAGGGCCACGCCGATGCCGGTCTGAATCGCGCCTGATCCTCCGGAGATCGACGAGCTGATCAAGTCGGCGAACGTCGCTTTACTCCCTTTGAAGCCGACCGTACTGAGATTGGCGATGTTATTGCCGATCACGGAGAGCGCCGTGCCATTGGCATTGAGCCCGCTGACCCCGGAAAATAAGGACGACAGAATTCCCATGGGTAGATGCCTCCTTCTTCCTCTTGTTCTGACAAATCTTGCTACTGCACTTCCACAATATCGGATGGATCCACGGAGAGCGCGCCGACCGCCAGCTTTGGTTTGTCGTCCTCCATCCGAACACCCGTCACCGTCAGTTGCGCGCGGCCCTGTGCCGCCACTGCCGCCCCCTGACGATCGACCGCAGAAATCGCATATTGATAGACACCGGGTGGCAGAGCGACGCCTTTATCATCCTTCCCGTCCCATTGCACCTGATTGAGTCCCGCCTGATTGCCGGAAGAGTCCAATGTGCGCACCACTCGGCGCTGCGCATCCACTATCGTGACCTGGACCTTTGCCGCATCTTTCTCAAGATTGTACGTGATCGCAGCCGGTCCCTGACCCAACTGCGTGAGCGGACGATCGATGGTGATCCGGCGCCCAACCATCGGCAACAGGGTGAACTGCAATGAGGCGGTTTGTGCATCGAGGCTCTTCTGAAGCAGATCAGCCTGTTTTGCGGTCTGCTCCAGTTGGCTGAATTGAGCGAGTTGCGACACAAACTCGGTATTGTCCGTGGGCTTCAGGGGATCCTGGTTCTTTAACTGCGTGACGAGCAACTTCAGAAAATCATCCTGCCCCATCTGACGAGGTCCTGTTTTCTCAGGCGCCGGTGGTGCCGTCGTTGAACTGATTCCTGATATGGTCGCCATGTCCGCTTGCTCCCTTCCGACCTACGCCACGACGTTCAAGAGCCCATGGAGCGAAGATCGCTGCTCATCCCGTCGTTCAGCCCCCTGCTCCCACGATGTCCCCTGTCCCTGTGCTCCCTGATTCCAGCTCTGTCCCTGTTCCTGAGAAGAACCCTGATAGAAGGAACGTCCCGCACCTTGACGATCGATATCCACACGGAATTGCCCCATGTCCAACCCACTCGCCTGGAAGGCAGCCTGGAGCCGGTCTTGCCCATTGATGAAGAACTGCCCCACTTCCGGCCTGTCCGCCGACAAATGGGTATGAACTATCTCATTCGTCAGTGCGACACGAATATTCACCTGACCGATATCAGGCTGCGCCACGTTGAAGACCACAGAACGAGTCATCCCTTGGGCAAGCGGCTCAATATGATGAGTCGGCACAGCCGGCGAGACCGGCGCGCCTGAGTTGGACGGAGCAGGAGGAGGCGGACTCACAACCGTGCGCCCATGTGCACCCACCATCATCGACTCGGTCGGCTGTGCTCCAAGAATTTGGCGATCAACGACTGCCGGCTGTTGGAGAGGCTTGGACTCCTGCTGATCATGTTGGGTACTCTTCTGGTCACCCGAGAACCCGGGGAATTGCCCATCCTCTTCTGGAGTTGCTCCCTGCCCATACAGCGCAACCGGAATAGTTCTCCCTCCGGTATCCTGATGCTCGCGAAGTGGTGGCTCGTCCTGGCTTACCTCCGGGGACGCCATACGATCGAACGGAATAGCTTCGCGGAACAGGCTATCGGCCTTGGCACTCTCTGGTTTCCCACCGGCCACCATCGCCTCGGCCTGAATCGAAGGCTGAATCGGAGCAGATCCGGAACCAGTCGCATCCATCTGTGAAAGAGGTGAACGGAGCGGTGAGTCCGGCGGAGCAGGACGCGCTTCTGGACGAGTCGTCATCTCTGGCGCGGCTGCCTTGCCGGTCACAGAGAACCCTGGCTCGCTGGTCGGGACCGGAGCCGTGCCGGTTTTGGAAAGAATCTCCGGAGCATCTGATGCCTGGTTCGGCACAACATGCTGAGCACCTTTTGCATCACTTGTAAGCGCAGGAGTTTCAGCGGAATCCTCCATGGTTAGCGAAGAATTCTTCGCCCCAGGGGAGTCTGTCCGTGCCGTGAATAACCCAGTGTGAGACTGTGCTAGAGGGTCGGATGAAGGTTGTGCTGGATGAGCCGGTTCTTCAGTCGTGAAGAAGTCCTCTCCTTCCATACGAACCTCGGTTTGGGTTATCGCTTGGGCCACAGCCTGAGGAGTCATGACAGGTGAAAGCGACTCCGACGTTCCTCCTTGAACATCGGATCCTCCACGACCCTGTTCTGCGGGAGTTGCCAGATCCGTCCGGGAATCCTTTGAGTCCCCTTCCGTGGCATCGCTTGTCCTAGCTTCATCCGCAGGCCTTGACTGAGAGGTTGTCCCATCCGTGCGCTCACTGTGAGAGGAAGAAGAACTCTGCTCTCTGGCATCCGTCGAGCGAGTCTTCTGGTCCGCCTTGCTCGTTGATCGACCGTCATCGACGCTGCGCGTGTCCGCTCTCCCCCCGTCTTCACGAACCCCCTGAAGCACAGTGGAAAAACTCTTCCGGCCACCAGCGGAACCGGACGAGCCCGTCGCTCGAGTCGCCCGAACACCCATGTCATTAGGCGATCCGGAAGCAGGCGGTTGTATGTCAGGAATCGTAAAGTTCACGTTAGACCATCCTCTATTGATCCACGCGCAACGTGAATACAAGCTTTATGCCATATTGGTGATTCGGGAGAACCTGAAATATCGAGGGGTTCTATCGTGACTGGAGAGATATTCGAGCGAACGGGGAAAACTTTACTAGCCGGTAGGCAAAAGTGACCAAAAGGGAAAAGAGCCGCTCCAACGTTCCTTATAACGGACGATCAACTCGAGGAGGATCCCCCTTTCGCATCCTCCTCGGGTAATGTGAACCGGAAGTGCCAATCAAGCTGTCCGGGCATGGGACATCTCCCAGCTCCTCCCCGGCTGCCGAAGCTGCTGCCCGGCGCTTGACTGAGATCCTTCGACGCTCAATGTGTCCACTGCCCAGTGATCGTGAGCAGGCTGGCCGCAATGCTGACGATGTGTCCTTGTTCATCCAAAATGGGGATCAACCATCCCGTCACATTGCCCTGTCCTTTTGCTCCACTCTGGAAGTTCATCCGGCCATTGAGCAAGAGTCCCGGAACGAAGTTTCCACCTGGCGTTGCAAAGCACGTCGCACCATCTGGGACCTCACACTCTACGGGTGTCGGCCCGGTGCTTGAGGCCATCGTCATATTGGCCTCGTAGACCCCAGCAATCATTCTGGCATGGATACGACCAGATTGGGTGGCAAGCGGAACATTGGCATCGTAGGTAATGACGAACGGGACACCGGTCGTCCCTCCAATGGCGCCTGTCAACGTACCGGTGATGTGTCGATCCCTGACAATAAACCGCCCGCTCTGACCAGCAGGGTTCACATCCCCGGTATCGATCGTCAGGATCGTGCCGCTCACACTAAACGGCACAGGCGGCCCGGCAAATGCCGGTACAGAAATAAATCCGACTGCGAGGACAACCGCACCAAACAAAAGGGATGCTGCACGCTGAAGTACGCGCACTGATCGACTGCCCCAAATACGATCTTCAGACATATCATCCCCCCCCCTTATAGATGAAGAAGAATTCCAGGACCTGGACAAATATGTTGCGTCTTATAACGGATGGAGCAGAAGAACACAAGCTGGCAGGAGATGTGGTGACAGAGTCACCTCCGCATACAGTGAAGGTGTGGTTATGGAGCTTCCAACGAAGTCAAACTCCATGAACATCGCGTCCAGATCAAGGCCGGAAAGGCTCGATGGGCGCAAATGATTTGCGAACGAGGAGTGAGTTGAGTAATTGCTGGTCTCTAGGGCGTTTGTATCAGCAACTGTTCGGTAAGTTTGGCCGCTCGATCCGCTCGCACTTGCGAAAGAATCGCTCCGGCAGTCTTGGATTTGACCATCCGGAGAATTTCAATGGCTTTTCTGTCCGGC
>JAOUGT010000072.1 GCA_029865485.1 Nitrospira sp. | reverse complement strand
CGACACCTGTCCGTTCCAAGGAGGACATCATGAGTGAACTGGTTTGCATCGCGTTTAAGGACTCCAGCACTGCCGATCGCGTGCTCAACGAACTGCGCGCCATGGAGTCGAAATACATCCTCGACCTGGAGGATGCCGTCATCGTCATCCGCGATATGGACGGCAAGGTCCACCTGAAACAGTGCGTCGACGTATTCGGGAGCGCCACGCCGCATGGTGTCGCCCTGGGCATGTTATGGGGAGGGCTGATCGGCTTGTTGTTCTTTAACCCTCTTGCAGGCCTGCTGGGAAGCCTCGCGGGCGGAGCAGGAGGCGGAGCGGTCTCGGTGGGAGCCAGTGAGTTTAGCCTCCTGAGCGACTACGGCATTCCCGATCAGTTCATCAAGGATTTGGGCAGCACGATCCAGCGAGGCACATCCGCGATTTTTCTGCTGATTCGAAATGCTGACCAAGACAAGCTGCTGACGAACTTCTCCCGCTATGAAGGGACGATCCTCAAGACATCGCTCAGCAAGGAACAGGAAGAAAAACTGCGGACGACCCTGACTCATCAGCACAACCAAAAGATCGCCAAGGGGTAAGGTTCTCTCCCAGATCAACGTTTGCTCCTCGGCGAGCTGCACGAAGGCGGGGGTCCTTAACTACCCTCGGTCCCCGGTCGTGCTGAGTCCTTCGATTGACTAAGGACAGACCTGTCGAGGCATGTTATGAACAGTTCCGAATCCTACTAGCCCACCCTCTTCTGTTTCCCATCCAACAGGCAACTGACGTTCATATCGCCCATGACGTTGATCGCCGTACGGCAACGATCAAGAAACCAATCTACCGTGAGTAGGACCGGGATGTACTGCACCGGCAACTCCACAGCAGTAAAGACCATGGTCATCGTCACCAGACCCGCTTCAGGAATACCGGCGGCCCCGACTGACGCAATGATACTTGTAAGCACCACCATCAGCTGCTGTTGAATACCCAAATCCATCCCGATCATTTGAGCGATGAACAAAGCGGCCATGGCTTCGTAGAGCGCCGTCCCGTCATTGTTGAAATTCGCCCCGACCAACGCCCCCATACTGGCTGACTGCTCGCGCAATCCCACTTTTTCTTTAAGAGAAGCATAGGTCACCGGCATCGTCGCGGTCGAGCTGGCCGTCGAGAACGCCATGACCAGTGCGTCGCGTCCACCCCGCAGCAATTGTCCAGGAGACACCCATGACCCGAATCGGATACGGACAAGGTAATAGATTGCCTGAATCGCGAGCGCGAGCAGCACACAGAGCACAAAGATCCCCAGAGCCTTGAATTGTGCGAACCCCTCGGTCCCCACGATGCTGGCGACGATCCCGAAGACCGCCAACGGCACGACTGCGATGATCCAGTGGAGAATCTTGATCAACGATTCCAGAAAGAGTTCGACGAGATGTCCTACCGTTCCTAGCGGCCGTTCACGCTCTTTGCGGAGCGCCATGCCGAAGGCCACGGCGATGAAGATCACACCGATTACCTTTCCGTCGTCGCCAAGCGGCCCCAACAAGCTCTTTGGCACATTTTCCAGAAAGAGTGCGAATGGGTTAGCGCTCTTCGTAGTTTCCTCATGCGAAATCGGCAGTGTAAGACCTGCTCCCCGCCCTGGTTGAATCACATTGGCAACGGTCAGACCAACCGTGATTGCGACTAGCGTATTCAGCAGCAAGAGCCGGGGAAGTCTCGCCGCAAGTGGCCCACCGAGCTGCGTCGTCATGAACGTGTGCACGATTGCCGCCAAGATCAACGCCGGCGCAAGCGCGCCAAGCAGCCGCAACACCAGCTTCCCCGGCACCGCCAGCGAAGCCGCATTGCTACCAAGCAGCAACCCGGTGAAGACACCGAGTACCAAGGCAATGACGATGCGCCCATAGAGCGGGAGATCCTGCCACCGGCCGATCGGACCCCTGTTTGGTGGAATGGCCATCTGGTTTTCGGTCGTTTGATCGTCCATCAGTTGTTACATTGATAGCGTCGTACCTCTCGTGGAACATGATAAGACCGAGAGGCAAGACTCTCAGGTGTCAGAGACGACGAAGTAGTTGATCGTATCAGATCTGATTCAGGACTAGCGAACAAGATCTCGCACGACTATATGAAGGGCCAACTGTATCGCATCAAGCGTACGGAGATCGCTGTAGGCACGTAACTCAGCCGTTTGGTCAGCCGGACTCATCGTCAGCGGACCCCATTCACGCTTGGAGTTCGCGCTAGTTAGGGTGAGAATCGTTTGCGCCCATTCATCCATCTGATCACGATGAGGCTGAACCAGCCCTACCAGCAGCGTGACCGTCCAGACAGTAGAAATTGCAGAATCAGTAGTCAGTCTGGAAATCCTGAGGCAGCATACGCCTTATGAGACTTGTGCGGCTGCTCCGAGAATCAGAATCGACGACCTCGGGAGAATGGCGCCTGTGCCTGAGGTGGTTGAATGCGTATAGCCAGGAACTGTCTGACCTGGAAGTCACTCCTGCTCAAGCCCGTGCCTTGCTCTATCTTCAGCGAAATCCAGACAGCTCTCTTCAGCACTGTGCCCGAGTTTTTGGTGTGGTTGGCTCAACGATGAGTCATCTCGTTCGTGGCTTACACCGAAAGGGATTGATCACCAAACAGCGTCTACAACAGGATGATCGGCAGATGCTGCTTGCACTGAGCCCGAAAGGCCACATACTGGCATGGTTGCTTCACAAACAACTCAATGCAAGGCTTCCACTCACGGCAAAAGCGTCATAGCTCAATCTGTTTATAGGTCGTCAACTATTCTGGTCTTTCCAGGTGACATCTACGAGGCTCACTCCGGACGATACAGGGTGAATGTCACCCGGCCTTCGTGAACCAACAGAAGGCCTTTCATCTTTGGGAGTCGAGATCCTTACCGACCGGAGAGCTGTAACATTCCATAAAGCATTCCAAATATCGCGACGAATGCGTAGGCTTCAACAAAATACAGCATGATGTGTCCCCCGTTTCTGGTGTGACCTGCGTTCTTTCTACACCTCCAAAATGAAGCCTGCATGAGGAGAGCATGAAGAGTTCTTCATGCCCCAGGAATAAGACGCAATCCATCATGCAACTGAACGCTCAAGCCGTTGCTCTCCTCACTGATACACCATCCAATATGACCGCACACCATCGCGGGCAGCGAGCATCTGGCAGTGCTTCACCGTCTGGCATGGACGCTCGCGAGAGCCCTCAGCGGTCTTATCATTACCTCGCGTATAGTCCACCACGTATTCCTTCCGTGACGCGGAACAACCAACAAGCAACAGCATCAACCACAGCACAACCCCGAGCGTGAGGACACCTTTATATCCGGTGTGAAGCCCACGACCTGCTTGGGTATGAATGAATATGCCCATCGTCCTCTCCTTCCAGTACAAGTGAATATGAACAGGGTGTTGCCCTAATCAACCGCTGCATCAGGCTTCCATCTTGCCTTCGCCCTGGCGAGATCCAATCCCGCAACGGTAGGGGTCTGAACCACCCGTATGGGAGGGAACCAAAAGCCCGGCTGGTCTCAGCCAAAGAGACACCGTTGGCATGTGCCAGCGATGTGTTCCGAAACAAATACGCTGAGGTACGCCATACCGTGGCAAGGCATGGCGGGAGGCCGCTAACAGAACGAGCCCCGTATACTCATCACGCATTCATACGAGTGCATGAATAGTTCAAGACCTGATATCCGCCTGATGGCGCGCCACATTTCTTCTTGACGCGAATCGACTCTCGGCGTAGCTTCCCGCCTGGTTTTTATCGGAAGGAGACTATGATGGTGGAGGACTGGCCCTATCGCCTACTTGCCTGTGTCGGTTTCATCACGATTGCATGGCTGGCTTGGGTGACAGGGAGTCGCAGTCGGCTGAACTGGACGACCATCGGAGGCAGCGCAGTCTTGGCTTGGGGACTCGGCATCGTATCCTTTTGGCTTCCTGGCTCCCGCTGGCTCTGGAGCATGATCAACGATCTGGTGGTCGCCGTGCTCACCGCCTCGCAAAAAGGCACGGTGTTTCTTCTTGGGCCCCTCGCACTCGGCCCCGGTCAGACGTTGCCGGATGGGACGGGTTCGATCGGGTTTATCTTGGCGGCGCAGGCACTGCCGGCAGTCGTGTTCTTTGCCGCTTTGATGTCGGGTCTCTACTACGTAGGCACCATGCAAGCAATCGTCGGTGTGTTTGCCCGGTTCTTTTACCAAACCATGGGGTTATCCGGAGCCGAATCGCTCTCCGGGGCAGCCAATATCTTCGTCGGGATCGAGGCAGGCTTGATCGTCCGTCCCTACCTCGCAGCCATGACGCGGTCGGAACTGCTCTTGGTGCTAACGTGCATGATGGCGACCGTGGCGAGCACCGTCATGGGCATCTACGTATCGGCACTCCAGCATGTGGTGCCCCAGATCGCCGGACATTTGATTTCGGCATCGGTGATGTCTATTCCCTGTGCGGTGCTCATCAGCAAACTCACATGGCCCGAAGATGGGCAACCCGTGACCCTGGGCGGCGTGCCTGCTGTGCCCATCGACCAGCCCCCCTCGTCTTCACCCGATCGTGACACGACCCCGCCGCCTTCTAACCTCATCGTCGCGTTGATCGACGGCGCGGGGCAGGGAATGAAAATGGCGGTCGGCATTGCCACGTTGCTGATCGTGTTTCTGGGATTGGAAGCGTTGGTCGACTTGGCGCTGGCACAACTTCCCGCGATCGGTGGAGGGCCTCTCTCCGTCACACGGATCCTCGCCTGGCTGACCTGGCCCTTCGCCGTTCTCCTCGGTCTCCGTCCTGAGGAATGGCAGATCGGCGCGGATTTGCTGGGGACGAGGTTTATCGAGACGGAAGTCGGGGCTTATTTCAAGTTGGCCGCGATGCAATCGGCGATTCCACCACCGCTCTCTCCACGCTCCCTCACGTCCATCACCTATGCCCTCTGCGGGTTCGTCCATGTGGCGAGCATGGGCATCTTTGTCGGCGGCATCTCTGCATTGGTGCCGCATCGGGCCAAAGATATCTCGCTCCTGGGACTGCGTGCCCTGTGGACTGCCTTTTTAACGACATTACTGACCGGTTGTATTGCAGGTGTCCTCGCATCTTCTTAGCAGGTCACCCAACCGCTCTCTTCCTTGATACCCATGGAGAACCGGAAACTCTATCTGAGCACACAGCCTTCTCGGCATATTTCCTCCTGCCATGGTAAATGACGATGCCCCGACCCACTCAATAGTGCACCTCCGCTCCCCCTATGAACAGATACCCCAATCCTTGCCACAAATCCGTCGACCGCCCCCTCTTAAGAACACTTCTCATTTGTCCGATAGGGAAAATGGACGCTGTGGCCATTGGAAAGTATTTCAAACAAGGCGATCTATGGAATCCCCCCGTTCCGTTCTACCTACGACTCCTCCCACCATTGCCAAAATCATGTCTCGTCGCGTTATAAGCGTCACCATGGATGACTTCCTCGGAAAGATTCAAGAGCTCTTCCACCATCACCACTTTCACCACCTCCTCGTCGTTGAGCAACGAACATTGGTCGGCGTCATCTCCGATCGTGACCTACTAAAAGCTCTCAGCCCCAATATCGGAACCTGGTCAGAGACTGAACGTGATCGAGCCACCCTCCACAAACGGGCCCATCAGATCATGAGTCGAAACCCAGTTACAGCCCACACCGATAGCTCTATCGACGCCGCAGCCCAACTGATGATTGAGAAGAATATATCGTGCCTCCCCATCACAACGAAGGAGGGAATCCTCGAAGGCATTCTGAGCTGGAAAGACATTTTGAAAGCATTGGTGGGGGCACCACGCACAACCATCTAAGAGCCTGTCCAAGTTTCATGGCCTCAATCGCGTTCGCGCGATCCGGCGCAGGCACAACATCGTCCTCCCACCAAACAAAACGGACCCAGAGAAGACCACTTGCCCCGGGATAAACGGCCGAGGGTTCGTATGTGTCAGGCGGCAAGACCTGCTCCCTATGCCCTGACCAAGCGATTACTCCGACTTGGCCTTCATCTCATTCACTTTGCCTTTGGCACGTTCATAGGCCCCCTTCACATTCCCTTTGCCGCGTTCCATCGCCGCGCTCGCTTTATTCCCCTTGGCTTCTTCGATCTTGGCCTTGGCTTCCCCCTTGATTTCCTCGGTCGTCGCGTTCGCCTCACCTTTCGCGGCTTCGACCTTAGCCTTGATTTCTCCAGCCTGTACCGAGAGTGACAGTCCACTCAATGCGACACCCATCACCAGACCAACAAGCATCTTCTTAGACATAGCGCACCTCTCCTTGTTTATACGGTTGACCACTGCCCCACCATTTATTCCACCGGAGTATCTTCCCCGGACTCAGATGAAGTCAAATACATCACCTAGGTACTTGCCCGACAAAGACATGACTCTCTTGGTTCGGCATTCAGATGGAGCAATTCGCTCAACAGGGAGAATGGCACCGTACTCTCCGCACGCATCAATTTCAGTGGACCCACCCTTGAGTACGTGACGCAAGTCCGATAGCCGACTCATACCAATCGACGTACGGTTGTCTGAAATGCTTTTTGTTGACGCAATCTCACAAACGATAGACCATCTACATGACTCGTCGAACCAGGCCATACGGCCTCCGTCCGTGACACATTTTGCCCAAGACGAGCAACCCAGGAGGGTATCCATGTTCGGACCCATCACTATTCCATTTGGAGCCAAAATGCTGTTCAACACCGTCACGCTCAAACCCGGCGTGACCTGTGAGGAGGTAGAGATGGCTGTTGGAGAACTCTGTGCTGTGGTCAAAGGAATCTACGGAGGAGAGAAGGGGGGATTTATCGCTGGGCAAGTGTTCAGGTTCTCCGGCTTCGTTTCGAACGAGGGCCTTGTCTCGGCATCCAGCACCACAGACAACCACTATGTGATCATCACCTATTGGCGCTCGTTTGACGCACACGAACGTTCCCATGCAGACGACATCTTTAGGAAGAAGTTCGGAAAGCTGGCAACCATGTGCTCGGAGACCAAAGAGCTAGGATACGACATGCTGTGGCAAGGAGCAGCGGGAGTCCACGAACAGAAATAGCCGCATGTGCTCGCCACGCATTCGGCCAATGTGTGAAACCCATGAAAGGCTTGGCCGATGGTGGGGTCATCTCATCAGGGGCCGCGATATTTGATTACAAGACGCGGCCCCCTATCTATTCCATACTTTCCCGCACCTTGTCGCTGGATAGTTATGAATACGGAAAGTTTCGCTCGCGCAATGCTTCGCACGCACCATCCAATCCAGGGAACAGGGATCCAGCAGTTATGCCCATATAACTCAGCTCCTGCATAACACTTCTCCGATCCATTACAGGAAGGTCTATGGCCCACAGAAACTTTCTGTCTAGCTCAGTTTCCTTTGATGCGATATAAGTTTCCACATCATCTATATTCGTAACCGTACTCGCTGCCTGCTGTGGAATCATCCTCTCATTTTCAATAGTAATGAATTCGCTAACCGAAACATGGGGGCCAGGGATGAGTAATTGAGGAACTTGTCGGTAGCTCTGTTTCCAAAGCGCTTGATCAAAGATAAAGATGCGAACCTTTGCCTCAGTGCGGGAACTATTTTTCCGAACGCCCTGAGCTTTTCGGTAAGCGAAAAATGCGGCTACGTAAGGCGAGTATGTCCAATCCAATAACGGAGTGGGATATCCGTGATGCTGGACGAGATTGAAGAAAGCACCATTCTCATCGGGAATCTCTAACCTGAATAGATGCTTCGTCCTTGCGCTCAGATGTTTGTGCAACATTGGAATGTCTTCTACTACAAACCTATGAAGGTCCGCCCTCCCGGCACGATGAAAGGAAGTGCGAAGCCTCCATGGTTGGCTCTGGCCCCTAAAAAGGTAGCGCCTCCCCTCTAATTCTGACACATATTCCTTAAAACCCTTCCAGTCTCTATCAAGCGGCTGGATGTCCGATGGCTGATCTGCACGAGATTTTGGCAACTTGCATGTCCCAACAGTGCCTAATTCAGTTTCCCATGACAACTCGATCGACTCGTCATCCCATTTCCCAGCAACATCAGCAAATTTAGATATTGCTATGTTAGGAGCATAGAAAGCTTTTACATTGTCCCAGTTGTCTATGACCCCATTAGTTGGACTAATGGGCAGAATAGTATTCGTCCTGAAACGGAAATTGTTATCCTTGCTCGCTGTAGTAAAAACTGCTGCCACGCTTGGCCATTCGTTGTTACTCTCATTGAGGTATGCTACGCCCTCGAAGTGAGTCCCTCTATCATCCACATTCAGCACAATCAGCCCCCCATGGGATCCTCCATAACTACCGATCCATTGACCTTTCATTTTCCCAGCTACCTTATGGATGAAACTGCGGTAGAGGAAGCGGAGTCATAATTCTTATACCTTGCCTATTGGAACTCCCTATTGCACGAACCACCTCACGCCGCCCGGCGAACCTTGGCGATCAGGCGAACCGTCGTACCAAGTCGAGCCCGCACATTGATCAGCGCGTCGGTACTGAAGAGGTCAATACGCCCGCGGAGGAGATCGCTGACTCGTGGTTGCGTCACGCCCAGCGTCTTAGCCGCTGTTCTCCGTCTGAGGCCACAAGCTGCAATGAGTTTCTGGACTTGAATCATAAGCTCTCTATGCCGCGTGGCCCGCTGCTTTTTCCAGCAATTCGTGGATAAGCGTCTGGTAGGGCTTCCCACGTTTGGCGGCCATTTTTCGCAACTGACTCAGGAGCCGTGGCGAGAGGCGGATAGCAATCAGCTGTTTCGCCATGCCGCTGGATGGCCTGCCCACCCGGCGCGCGCGTCGCAATTCTTCCGGCGTAGACTCTGGGATATCCGAAAAATCAATCTGTGAATCTGGAATAGGCTTGGCGTTCCCTCCGACTCGCCGGCCGCGCGCTGATAATTCGGAATGTTTCTTTTTCATGGTCCATCCCCCGTACGGTATACACAACGAGCAAAATTCGTTCGCTCACCGATCGACCGAGTCGTTTTAACCGGCGCTCTTGGGATGAATGTGCAGGATCGTCCCAGTCGAGTCCGTTGGCATCGGCAAAGACAGTTGCCGCTTCTTCGAACGACACACCATGTTTTTCAAAATTGGCGATCGCCTTCGCAACATCCCAGGTAAACACCCATCTGTATATACAGTAATTCGCGTCTTAGTACAATCCGCTTTACGGCACTAGCCCTGTGAGCACCACCCCATCTATCACCCGTTTTCGTGGCCCGTCAGACAATCACGGCAAACTTAAAGTTTAGGGTCCGACCAGACTATTGACTTATGTAGTGCGAGAGACGATCCATACCGTCTGACGAACCCTGCCGATCAGACAAACGGTCACACCAGGTCAACATGCATACTTGGGATCACGGCTTGCCTTGTGCACAACGGTCCCGAGACTACACGACATGGCACATCCGCTGCCTCAGCATCCCGCGCTTTATGATCAGACAAATCGATCACGCTCTACCTGAGTCGGCACGCGACAGGTAGCCGCTCGGCCCATCCATTGATACCGGTGGCGCGCCACGAAATCGTAGACCACATCGCGGAGGGGAACGGGCACCAGTACACCCACATAGAACAGCGGCCACCACCAAGAGAGCTGTCGGATCACCCTCAGAGCCGCCGTGGACTTAGTATAGACACGCCCCCCTTCCAGCAAGAGGAAGGTCTGATAGTCCGTGGCGGACAGCTGCAGGTCACGCAGGATGTGTTGCGCCTGTTCGGACTGTAATGTCCCGAACTTAAATTGCTGGTCCGGATCATGGGCGATCGCCACGTTGACCCAGGCATTGCACCAGTTACAGACGCCGTCGAAGAGAATCAGCCGCTCGTACTTCGCCCATTCATGCACGGAGGTATCAAGCTGGTATATCATCGAGCCCCTCGCATGGGACCTCACTGCCTCGGATATGCATTGGATGCGACACTATACTACCCTTCACACCATGAGATACGGCGAAGGAATGGTGCGCCGGAGCATTTCCAAGAAGTGCTGAGACTTGAGCGCTGAGGACTGAGAGAAAAGTCGGCTCGAATGAGGTGAGCGAAGATCTGAATGGGATGGATCGGCCCACTGAGGCTCGTCGCAGGTATGAGGTCGAGAGGCTTTCATGACAAGTATACGTTTCCTCTAGCTGATCAAGGAGGATAATAAAGGTCAGGCTAAGGCCCTCAGGTTTTCGTCGTTCGCCACGCAATCACGGCGGCGCTCAAGAGTAGGACCGAAGCCAGAATGAACGGCGCGCCAGGGAATTCTCCCAGAGTGCTGAGAGATGAGTGCTGAGGACTGAGAGTGGAGTCGGATCGGATGAAGAAGGCGAAGGTCTGCGTGAAGAGCGTTGGACCAATGAGGCCAGTCACACCGTTGATGCTGGCGATGGCGCCCTGTAGTTGCCCCTGTTCCGTACTGCTCACACGGCGTGTCATGAGCGATTGATTCGCGGGACCCACTAGTCCCCAGAAGGCCATGACGGGAATGCCGAGACAGAAGATCCACCCTTCCGGGGCGAGGCCGTAGACGGAAAATCCAATGGATCCGCAGAGCAACCCCACCAGCACCGTCCTGCGTTCCCCGAACCGACTGGTGATCGGCCCAATCAGGCCACCCTGCACGATCATTGCGGCCAGGCCGACACCCGCCATCATCAACCCGACAGAAGCCGGTCCCCACCCATAGCGATAACCCATGTACAGGACCGACACGCTCGGCAGTACCGCATGGGCAAGATAGCCAAGGAATGCCACGGTCGCGAGCCCAAAGAGTTCATGGTGCGAGCGCAGCAGGACGAGCGACCCGATTGGATTGGCCCGCTTCCACGCGAAGGGCATCCGTTTGTCAGGCCGCAAGGATTCGGGAAGTACGAAATAGCCGTAGCAAGCATTCAGCAGACTGAGCGCTGCTGCGCCCCAGAACGGCAGACGAGGATCGATCGCACCAAGCCACCCGCCCAGAGCGGGGCCGAGGATGAATCCGAGGCCGAAGACCATACCGATCTTGCCGAACGCCGCCGCACGTTGCTCCGGCGGCGTCACGTCAGCGATGTAGGCGCTGGCGGTGCTGAAGCTGGAGGAGGCCATTCCGGAAATGACACGGCCCACAACCAGCCAGGCGACGTTCGGTGCGAGCGCCATGACGATGTAGTCGAGCCCCAAGCCCACGTTTGATAGCAGCACGACCGGTCGCCGGCCAAACCGATCGGAGAGGGCGCCCTGGATCGGCGAACAAAAGAACTGCATGAAGGCCCAGGCTGTCCCCATCAGCCCATAGAGGACTGCCGCCTGCGCCGTATCACCGGAGAAAAACTCCTCGACGAGTTTCGGCAACACCGGGATGATGATGCCGAATGACAACATATCGAGGAGAACTGTGAAGAGAATGAAGAGTACTGCGGCTTGCCGCGGTGCGGCCAGCGCCGGTGAGTGGCTCATCCCAGCATCCTAGCAGACCGACTAGCTAGAAGGCTGTTGACATATTCACCAACAAGGTAATGATGGGGTTTCACTCGTGACGCGAGTCGTTTCTACCCTTTCGAGGCACTCGACATTTCAATGATGAGCCGCACGAGCCGATAAAGCTGCGGTTCGATGGAATCCAGATCAACGTATTCTTCCTCCGAAGAATGAAAGCCGAAACCGATCAAGCCGAAGCGTTCGCCACGGCGGGCTTGCCGGACGCGGCGGCGAAGGCGGCATCGGTGGCTCCTCCTGTGCCGCTCTCGTCCACCGTTAACCTCTGGCCGATTTCCGCATAGATAGCCTGTGCAGTCCAGGCTACGGAGCGCGAGACATCGGTGGACTCCAGTAGCGGACGACGCTGTTCGAAGCGCGCCTCGACTTTGGTGTCGGGGATCAGCGGGATCTACGTAGCAACGCGTTCGTGATAGCGTTGCTCAATGACGTCCAGATCGACCAACCGATTCACTCGCACATCAGCTGTGGCAGTCGCCTGGTCTGGAATCATGTTGCGCACTTGACCACGATTCACAAGCGTCCAGTTGAACGTGATGCGCCGTTCTGGATCGGAGAGATCCATCGTCAGTAGTAGGCGATGAGCGTCGGGATACGTACGGTCAGATCTTGTATCGTGCATATCGGTTTCAGGTAGGACACGAAACACCTTACTGGATAGGCTGATTTCATCCCCCTACTACCATTTCTGGAGACATGCAGGATCCCCCCTACCCGCTCTGGTCATCATACGTATCCAAAAACACCTGAAACTTATCGAATAGCCGATCAAGCTCCTTGCGCCGCTTCGCACTCTTCGTGTGGTTGGCCTCCGCAGCCACGTAGCCCTGTATTTCTTCAATCTCGTCCAATGACAGCTCCGCCCTGATCCCTGTGCCTTCCACCACCGCACACTTGGCAAAGTCGGGATTGCAGAAGGTCTCATTCCGAATGAAGTCGCGTTCCCGCAGGGTCAGCGTGACGGGCAATTTAGTTCCGTATGGGATTCGTTTCCGGGTCGTGCCAAACGCTGCTCGCCGTCAGCCTCTGCAGGGCTTGAGAGTACGGTGCATTCGGGTCAGATGCCTTTGCATCAGCCTGCAGCAGATTCTGTATATGCCCGATCAGCACCGAACCAATCGCATGGATTGCCTCATGTCGATCCAAACCCTCAGCACAGAGCCTCGCCAACGCATCCTTCGTGACTGCAATCTTCTCAGCAAGTTGATTCTCAACGATGGTGTGAATGGCCGCGTGAAGCTGGGCATTGGGAATTTTCGTGTCCAGTTTGGGGTGATGGGCCATGATCAGCTCGATCCGCTGAGCCTCATCGAGAGCCAACCACGTTTCTGGATCAGGCGCGGCTTCTGGGTCATATCTCATCGCATCCTCCTGGGATATAGGTCCCCCTCACCTAACGTTCCCCTTCTTCTGACAGGAACAGGCCAGCTGCACACGCCAGTCCATTTTTACTTCACATCGACAATCCGGCTGCCGGCCAAGATATTGAGTACTTCAACGAGTCGCCGCTTGCGCTCGTGAGCCCGCCGGATGGTTGAGAGATAGTCCTGCCAGTCACGCTCTTTTCCCTGTTGCTTCAGCACACGGCCCACCTTGCGCAAATAGCCGGCAGCCACTTCGTAGGCCTTTGGCTTTGTGAGGACAATCTGCTCTTCAGCAAGTTGCTTCCAGATGGTGACGGCCCGCTCTGGATACGTGTCCACCACCGCATCAGCAATACGATCTTCTATAAACCATCCTGAGTTCCAGCCTTGTAGCCACGGCTTGCGTCGGTCATACCAGCGAATCACCTCGTCCGGCTGTTTCTCGGCCATGGCAATATCAATTAGTACATCGATCAGAGGTGGGTGAATCGGCTGGCGTCCACTCACCGGCTTCAGTTCGCTCTCCGGCAATGGCCAGAGTTGCGTCGACGCTTCAGGGCGTGTCCCGGTTTCCAAATACCGCATGGCGGCAGCCCGTACCGCTGGACCAACCCCGGCTCGCTGTGCGGCCTTCTCCAACGCCTGAAAAGTCTGCACATTCGGCTCCAGGAAAAATTCCTCGGCCCGCAATGCGGCGGTTCCATGCCAATCCCGTTGTCGCTCCCGCAACTCGCGAAAGGCCGTCCGCAATTGGGAGGCGATACCGGGCCACTGTTTTTCAGTGGCGACAATCCCCTTGCGAATCCATTCTGCCGCTTCCTCCCACTGCTTCGCATTCTTGAGATGTTCCACCAGGCGTAGGTAACTGCCGGTCTTCTCGGCCTCTTGCTGGCACAACGGAATAATCTCTCCCTGCCTACCGGCTCGTTCGAGCGCGAGGATCAACCAATTGCTCAGACGATCGCGCCGAAACGTTTCTGGGAAGGCGCCGTGAGCCTTGTTCACAGAGGCCTGTGCAAGACGCTGACCCAGTTGATCGGCCAATCCATTCCAGGCCTTCACCGGATGGCTCCGGTCCCAAAACGATTTGGCTCCTCGACAAAGCTCGTACTCATCTGCCATATCCGCCTCCACTGCCCAACGCATCTGCTCGATAGGCGGACGGGACGATTGAGGCAACGCTCGGAAAACGATATCCATACAGGAGGCGATTTGCTCAGCCGTCTCCCCTTCGTCGTCGCTTATTTCCACTTGTGTCGTACCGGCTTCCAGAAGTTGCCCTCCCACCTCCACAACGGCATCCGCATGCCCCTGTGTCACCAGCACCTCCAATCGATCCCGTACCCGCGAGTAGTCTGGGATCGAGCCCTCACCACTCCAGTGGTGGTGCCAGCCCGGCTCTTGGCTGAGCTCAGCAATCTCAGCCCGTAAGGCCTTGACCAATTTCGGCACAGCTCCTGCCGACAGATTGTGTCGATCTTCTAAGAACTGCCGGACATTCGGATAGTGTTGAGCGAGGTCTTTTAGGAGCGCCAGAAGCTGTGAGTGCGTCTGC
>JAOUGT010000258.1 GCA_029865485.1 Nitrospira sp. | reverse complement strand
ACTGGATATTGTCGGATTACCGACTTTTATCATTTTGTGAGGTGGGGTCATGATACGGACAATGAAGCTTCTCTCTTATGCCTTTTTTGTCACCCTCGTGGTGAATGGACATGGACTGAGCCTGGCCGCCGGCACACAATCAGCAGTTGCTGCTACTCAAGCGACTGCCCTTCGATCGGAGGGGGGGCAGCCGCCTTTTCTGGTCGTGCTCGTCAGCTCTCTGATGCCGAACGAGACACATTCTGGTCAGCAGAACCACCAGAAGGTAGCCTCGGCTCAGCCAGCGGCATCCGATGAGCCTCCCGTTGTTTCCACCATTACGCCCATGACGTCGATCACCATTGACGTGCCCCAGGGCCAAACAGGGGAAGCCGACGCCGCGAAAGAGAAAGAACAGACTGATTCGGACGTCGAGCAAGAGAAGGCACGACTTGAGCTGCTCCTGCAGCAGCTTACGGCCAAGGAAAAGGAACTGGCCCTTTTGCGAGAAAAGACTACTGCGGCCGCCACTCAGTTGAACGCGGAAAAAACCCGTGCGGAAGCTTTGGAAGCACAGCTCAATCAGAAGGAGCAAGAACTGGCGGGGATCTGTACGCAACGAGACACCCACCAACAGATGTCGCAGGAGCTGAACCGAACGAAGAGCAATCTAGAATTGGCCAAGCAGCAAGTCGTCGACGTCGAGCGGCAATTTACGATCAGCAACGACCAGCTAGATGTCGCCATGCAGCGGATCGCGGACCTTGACCTGCAGCTGGTGGCGAAGGACCAAGAGTTACGGATGGAACTCGCCAGCCGAGACTCGCAACTCGCACAGGCCAAGCGCCTACTGGCAAGCGTGGGGAAGAGCTTGCCGAAGCCGGTCAAGCTGACGCCCTCCATGAAAAAAGCATTTCCGCAACAGGCCGTTGCGCGTGTCACGCCTGACCTGACTAAGGTCAATGAGAAGTTGATGGCCGCCCTCAAAGACGAACTGACCCGAGGCACCGTCGTGATGGAGCAGCGCGGTGACAAACTTATGTTGGCATTGGCATCAGGAGAACTGTTCGGCGTAGGACGTGTGACCATGACACCGGCGGGGGCCTCCTTGGTCAAGCGCATCGGCGTGGCCTTGCGGAAATTCCGTCCCGAGAGCATCGAAGTGGCTGGCCATACCGACAGCATCCCAGTCAAATATAACCCCAAGCGGCCGTTTAAAGATAACGCAGAGCTGTCTCAAGCCCGCGCCGAAAATGCAAGCAAGGCGTTGCTCAAGGGTGGACTAGGTGCCGATCGGGTGAAAGCCGTCGGCTATGCAGACTCCCGGCCCGTCGCGCCTAACGACACGGAAGAAGGCCGGACCAAGAATCGACGGGTCGAGATTATCGTGACCCAATCGGCCCAGCCGATCGCCTCCACAGGCGAGAAGGACGGGCAGGCTCCTGGCAGCAAGACTGCTGCTCCAAACGGAGTCATGGTTCAAAAAGTCGCCACTCGCTGATCACGTTGGATGTGGCCCCTCCCGGCCAGTTCCTGGCCGGGAGGGGCGATTGCTCCCCGCTCTCACCCCTTTTCACTTTTTCCCTTGGATTCTCCTCGCCTCCGATTCATGCCTGCCACCTGGTCGCAGATATTGGCCCGCTCTTCTGTGACCGTCATTCTTGCTTCCGCCTCAGGGGACCGGTCATGGGCCCACAGGAGCGTCTCATGAACCTCGTGAAGCGTCGTACGTGAAACGGATCTCATTCCGGATGAAGCCGCTTCACAAACGATGATGGACGAACATAAGCGCAGCCAGGTCGCGACGGTAGCAGGAGCAGCGTTCAGAAATACTGTGGGCCGACTCATCAGTCCGCCGCTTGAGAGGAAAACACCTCCTGCAGTATGCTGCCCAGCACCATGAGGAGAGCCATGACACCAGCAGAAGCCACGGCAGCACTGTTCAAGACGATACCCCCCCCCGTGACCCTCCCACAGCTTGAGGAATACGGGATCGAGGCCGCGGAGTCTCATGTCCCTCACATCGCGAAGGAGATCCTCTCACTGAATCTCTACTGGGTTCTCGCGGCAATCGATGCCCAGATCCCCTCCAAGTACAGAGCCCTCATCAAGGAAGATCTCTTCGAGTCCATCCGGACCCAGTGGTGGCCTTCTGGGCAGCTGGGTTCAGGCACCTGGGTGGAATATCAACCGGAATTAACTCAACGGCGTGAGCGCTACGCTCACCTGGTGGATCAGGAAGGGATCAACCCCATGGGGATCTGTGCAGAGACCGCAGGCCTCATGGAAGACCTGGGTCTCATTGAATCAGGAGATCGTGAAAAACTGCTCGTGCTGTTGATCGACTATGCACCGGCTGCCGAGTACGGACGGCTACTGGATCAGAGTGGATAACCGCCCCTCGACCTGGCGCAGGCTTCAGGGGTTCTGAGCTCTTAGTTTTGAGCGAGGCGCAGCACTTATAACTCAGCACGCAACTCTCAGCACCCAGCACTGCCATCCATCACAGGTACCGATGGGAGAGGACCTTGCCGCTCTCATCAATCTCGTACAGCAGCGGCACACCAGTCGGAATATTCAGCTCAAGCACCTCTTCTTTTGAGAGCTGATCGAGTTGCATGACCAACGCACGTAGACTGTTGCCGTGCGCCGCAATGATGATGGTCTCGCCCTTCAAGACGTGCGGCTTGATCTTCGTTTCATAATAGGGCAAGGCTCGTTCGGCCGTATCTTTCAAGCTCTCGCCACCCGGTGGTCTGACGTCATAACTCCTTCGCCAGATTTTCACCTGTGCATCGCCGTACTTTTGCGCAGTTTCTGCCTTATTCAGCCCTTGCAGCTCTCCATACATCCGTTCGTTCAAGGCTTTGTCTTTTTCAATAGGGATCTGTGTCTGGCCGATCGTCTCCAACACGATTCGCAGGGTTTCATTGGCTCTCATGAGAACCGAGCTAAAGGCGCGGTGAAAGGTCAAGCCCCGAAGCTTTTCACCGGCTTGCTTCGCCTCCTCCATCCCCTTGGGGGATAGCGGCACATCCACCCACCCGGTAAAACGATTTTCCAGATTCCATTGCGATTCCCCATGGCGGAGTAAGACCAATCGAGCCATCGTCATTCCTCTCTTATCATCAAGGTGACCAGTCGATACCCACTGTCCCGGACGGTCATACCTGCGGTTGCAGCGCCGCTTGCTTTGCCGGCCGACCGGGCGGCTCCTCCAAATCAGGAGGACCTTCTTGGACCATTTTGACCAATGTCGCGAGGAAAATGAGATAGAACACGACACCGACCCAGATGACGTAAGGTTGGACGCCGCCGGACTCCTTCAGCGCAGCTCCTTGGACGGCGGGATCCATCCGACTCGTTCGCTTCATGTCCCCGATATGCTCCCAGCAATGCCAGTAGTACAGATAGTTCGCCGTCGCCCCCGCCATCACGCTCCAGATGATACCGGCAGACACATCCCCCGTGAGGTAGGTGGAGACCATCGGACCGACCGCATACACGAAGGCATGGAGATACATCTTTCGGTACAGGAACCAGAGAAATGAGATGTAGAGAAACGCCGGCCAGTTCCATGACAGGGCAAAGCGCGGTTGCCCGTTCGATGAAAACTTCTTGAAGACCCTCAAGTAATAGTCGGCATTGGGTCCGATAAATTGGCGCCAGACGGTCTCTTCGTCGTAGATCGGCGGGGCCGCAGTGCTCTCCGCGGTGGCCTCATCGGACGCGTTGGCTTCCATTAATTTCACGCCACACTGATGGCAGAAGTTGGCATCGTCGGGATTCTGCCGGTGACACTGACCACAGGTCGTCATGGTGAGGCAGCTTACCACACTCCGAAATGGAAGAGCGGATCAATTGAAGCGATGGCTTGACCCCCGGGTTTGAGGGCTACTCGAGCCCAGCTTGGCCTGCCAGTCTTCAGATCCCCCCCTCACCCCGTCACTTATTGCTCTTCCTACTGACCCTGTGCTAGCTTTCCTTTCTTTCTAAGGGGATACGTCACATGCCGACTGAAGAGTTAAAGGATGATGCAGCCAAGTATCT
>JAOUGT010000259.1 GCA_029865485.1 Nitrospira sp. | reverse complement strand
AGGTAGGCTGAGCGACCAGCTCGCCGTCCATATAAAGAGGTGCGATTATGAGCGAGACCGAAGTCAAAACGAATCCGCAAGGCGACCCGATCACCAGCGTGGCAGCTCCCTCAAGTGCCTCGAAAAAGGATCCGCATGGTGAAGCGAAGCGGCAGAAGGTCGTGACTCCCGAATACATGTTCCTTGAAGCGCCGCGGACGAAAGAGTTCATTACGGGCAGCGAAGCGGCCAAGGAAGCAATCCGCCGTTCAAACGTGGACTTGGCCATCGCCTATCCGATCACACCGCAGAGCGAAACCATGCAGCTTGTCGGGGTGCTCTACGGCGAAGGATACGTGAAAGAATACTATCGCGGGGAAGAAGAAGTCGGTGTCATGGCGGCGATCGCTGGAGGGTCTCGCGCCGGTGTTCGATGCTATACGGCCACCGCCGGACCTGGCACGTTGCGCGGCTTGGAAGGTATTGCGTCCTGGCCTGGCCACCGTCTTCCGGTGGTTGCCATGTTTACCTGCCGAGTCGTCAATGCACCGCTTGCCATTCAGCCCGACAACATTGAAGTTGCCTACTTATTGAACTGCGGGATGATTGTGTTCCATGCCGAGAATCAACAGGACATGTTTGATTTCACAATGGCTGGGTTCACAATCAGCGAAAAGAACGATGTCACCTTGCCGGTCGGGGTGTGCTGCGACGGGTTCTTCGTGACCCATGCCCGTGGGTACGTGCGGATGCAGGATCGTGGGATCAAGTTACCGCCACGCGAAGCTTGGCGTGGTGCCGTGCCGGTGCTCGATGCCGAGAATCCTCCGGCCCGTTTGTCCCGTGACGCTCCGGTTCAGAAGTCGAACTTCATGGCCTACAACATTCATGCGGTTTGGCAACAGGAAGTGTGGGCTGCTGTCGAACGGTCTCGGAAGTATATCAATCAGTACATGGGCGGCTTACTGACCGCCGAAAACGTCGATGATGCCGAGGTGATCATCATTGCGTCCGGCAGCGCAGCAGCGCAATCGCGTGAGGCCGTGCGCCTCTGTAAAGAAAAAGGTATGAAAGTTGGGTTGATCAAAGTCCGCTCCCTCCGTCCGTTTCCGACGAAGGAACTCCGCCAGTTGTGTGCGAAGGCCAAGCTGATTGTGGTTCCGGAATTCAACTACGTCGGTTGGCTGGCGAAGGAAGTGGCGACTGCCATTTATGGCTTCTCCAACGCAAAGATCATCGGCGGCCCGCGCGTCTACGGTGGTCAGTCGATGCCGGTGGAGTTGATCGTGGATGAGGTCGAATCCGGCGTGAGCGGTAAGAAATCGACCAACGTCGCGATGTCGCAGATCATGGGCGGGGCCGTCAATCAGGACGAAGTCTCCCACTTTATGCGCAGCATTTAGCGGCTCGTTGTCATGAAATGAAAAGGGCCTGTCCGGGAACCCGGACAGGCCCTTTTGTTTTTGACGTGCTGCGTTATGCGTGAATGGTTAAACGTATCTCCAAAGCATTCAACGAACGACGCGTCACGAAATAGGAGCGACGTTGTTATCCTTGAATTTCATCCTCCACCATTTCCTCACTGGCCGGCATCCCGTAGGCCACATACTTGGCGTACGACAGATAGATCCCTGCACTGTCCGTCATCGCCTTTGAGCCAGCTGTCAGCCGAACCACCTTATCCGATCCGGGGGGTTCGATATTTTGGAGCATAGTAACGTGGTCGTGCAGGAGTCGGATATAGCGTTCCACGGCTGATTCGACGTCTTTATAAGCCTTCAGAATATCATCGGTCATGGTTGTCCTCCCTGATACCATGAGCATACACTACGCCCATGCGACGCCTCAACGCTACCATTTCTGCTCCCATTCTTGATGCCATTCACGAACTGATTGCTCGCGAGGGTGTTTCCTCAGGACAAGTGGCAGAGTCGGTAGCGGAGCTATCCAGGTTCTTTACGAAAGAGCGCGGGTCTCTCAACCGAGCGTATATGGAAGACAGGTTCCTGCGTGCGGCCTATCTTCAATATTTTCTGCCGGTCAATTTGTCCAAGATCCAGCTTTTGTTGGGGGAGATGCCTGTTCCTGAGCTGGATGGCGGTTTCTCCGTGTTGGACCTTGGTTCAGGCCCTGGTACCGGAGCATTGGCAGTCCTCGACTGGTGGCATCACGAACAATCGTCGCGTGGCCTGTCCGTAACCGCTATCGATGGATCATCGGAGGCTCTCAAACAAGCCAGACAGTTATGGGATGGATACCGTGAGGCGGCTGGTGTAGAAGAAGCGATCCTACACACCCATGAGAGTGAATTAGAACGACGGCTGTGGTTGGAGCAGGCCCGACAGCGGTCGCCCTTTGACCTCATCATCATTGCAAACAGTCTGAATGAGATCTACGCAGATGCGCAAGATCCAATCCAGATGCGAGCGAGTCTGGTCGTAGAGGCTCTATCCCTTTTGGCTCCCCACGGCACCATGATGATTATCGAGCCGGCGCTTCGGGAAACGTCGCGCGCATTACACCGAGTGCGGGACAGGGTGCTTCAAGAGAAGCATTGTACGATCTACAGCCCTTGCCTCCATGAAAGCGGGTGTCCAGCTTTGATGAATCCCACAGACTGGTGCCATGAGGAACGAGCATGGGAACCGCCGCTTGTCATTCAACAGATCGATCTTGAGGTGGGATTAATCAAGGACGCCCTGAAATTTTCATATCTGCTACTGCGAAAAGATGGCAAGACGATCATCGAACGTCGTCCCGATGTCTATCGAGTCGTGAGCGAACTGCGCGAGCTCAAGGGTGAGAAGCGAGCATGGTTATGTAATGAACAAGGCCGACAGGAAGTAGGTCGGCAGGATCGGCTCGCATCTCCCGACAACGCAGCCTTCGATCAATGGCACCGCGGGGCAATCGTGCAGATTGAAAAGATTGTGCGAAAAGAAAAGGCTGGCAAGTTGTCGACGCTGGGCAGAATTGAGCCTGATGCGGCAGTGAAGGTTATGCGGTTGGTCTGATGCAGTTCCACTGGTATCGGTACTATCTTACTCCCAAGGGGGGGGGAACGAATCCGGAGCAGTCCATGGATGGCCATGCTCCGCTATCCAGATCGGCGGTTGACCATGTGTCACGCAGTAACTTACGCTCTTGTGAATGATTAGAATGGTCGCTGATCGATACGCGGCGGAATTGTAGGTCTGGCATGAGTATTCCCAACAAGGGCTCACGAAAAATTCGTCCGAGTCATCCTGGTGAGATGCTGCGTGAAGATTTCTTGCCGGACTATGGGCTGACCGTCTCAGGATTTACCAAGGCTATTGGTGTGTCGCGCCAAACCGTAAATGAGGTGCTTCGGGAACGACGGGCTGTGAGTCCAGAAATGGCGCTGCGGCTCTCTCGCTTGTTCGGTAACAGTCCTGAGTTTTGGCTGAACGCCCAGCGGGCAGTTGATCTCTGGGAGGCAGCGAAGCAAGCCAAGGGTCGAATCAATCGTATTTCGCCACTGACGGCCGCCTGATGGTGTAGAGATTGGTATTTACGATGTCCGAGAAGCTGAAATATGCGGGCGAACCCCTCGGAGATCTCGAGGTCATTCCCGATTTTCTCCCTCACCTCGAAGAATTAATCTTTCGTCCCGACAAGACAAAATCTCAGCGTGAATCCAAACATGGCCGGAGGAGCTCATAAGACAGAACCTTCTAGACCAAAAGGGGACGTGGCGCCTACTAGCAGTCTGCTGAAAAACTCGATTTGTGTGCTTCGACCAGCTCAGCACGAACGGAAAACCTCAGCAAATTCAATAGTCACTCCGTTCGTCCTAAGGCCCGCGAAGAATGGACAGAGGGTTTTTCAGCAGACTGCTAGGGGAGTAATGCCGACGTCAAACGTGAGAGCAACAAAGCTCGGCGGGTGAATGCAAAACCGGCAGTTCGAGCAGACTTTATGGATTCAGAGGGGAATGGCACTTACTTAAGCTTCGCGGGATGGCCATAGGTGCGGATGTCCTCTCTGGCAATTGCCCGTGGTTTGGTGAGCAGTGGGTAGGGCTTTGGC
>JAOUGT010000257.1 GCA_029865485.1 Nitrospira sp. | reverse complement strand
CTCCTCGGGTGAAAGATAGATGGGGGGTGGGACCCTACCGTATCACGGGAATCAGCCTTTTGTGCGTCACATCACCGCTGGAACCGTTAAGTAAGTGCCATTCGGGTACGACCCCTTACGCCAGAACCTGGTGCAGGCCAGCCCGACCGGCACCTACTCTTCCGTCACTCCCTGCCAACCCAATACATCGGGCGACGCTTCAGATTCATGACTGCAAGCACTCTCACCCGATCTGATTTGATGGTATAGAGAAGCGCGTAGGGAAATCGGAGAAGGAGTCGGCGACGAATCGTCTCGGTGATCAGGGGACCAGCTTCAGGGAAATTCGCAATGGCTTGCGTACAATGCTCAACTTCATCAAGAAACGCCGCTCCGAGGCCAGAACTTTCTGACTCGTAATACTGGGCGGCCTCGTTCAATTCACGGCGGGCCAAGCGATGGTACGAGATCCGCTCCATTCACTTCAGCTTGGATCTCGCTTCACGAAACACGTCCTTCGCAGAAACGGCCGATTCTGATTGAACATCCATCTCCGTGGATCTGCGCTGAGCCTCCTCGGCCCAGAGTCTGGTATTTTCCTCTTCTGACAGATCTTCCAAGCTCGCCAACAATTTTCCAGCCAAGCGGGCTCGGGACTTTGGATCGAGCTTCAGCGCCTCGGTTTCAAGTTCGGTGATACTCATGGACGCATTTTACTCCAAACCGACTTGTTGAGCCAACGATATTACCCAGGCATCCAGCAGGCGCATTGCTCGACTGCTCTCATACTCTTTACCCTGGTTCAGTGTCGACTCCCGCCCTGAAAGAGATGAAGTAAGGCTAGCTCCCTTCTATCCTTCCCTTTTTGGATAAGCCCCACAGCATATCGCTTCGCACCACAGTTCCTACTCGCATTTCTGCAGCAACGTCCCGAGGCACTTGAGCGTCCCCAGCGGATTCATCAGTGGCTTGCGCAGGACCGACCCAGGAGAGGGATTGATCGCATTGCGGCCAGCGGTGGACAAGAAATTCTCGACTCCCTTGGTGCCTGTCCGCGCCCCATCGATGAGGGACGTGATGACCCGCCCTAGTCCGAGGTCGTGCTCGAACGCAACTCCGGCGACATGTACCTTGATCGCATCCGGCTTGCCGCAATCCGGAGCAGATGGGAACGTCTCGTCCTTGTTGACCAATGCCATGATCTCTTTGACTCGGTCTTCGGCGTCCACTTCTTCACCGTCGCTCCATGAAGCCGACGTCGCAAACTCCGCGCGCAGGCCATTTACATCAGTGAGGACCTCTGTCGGCGCATAGGTAATCGCGGCAAATGGTTTTGGAGCGGTGACGGTAACTGCCTTGACCCCACGTAACACCTGACTCGCTTTCACCATGCTGGGCAGACCGATCAGTGCAGGAATGAGACTGGGTCTTCCCCCTCCGACCATCTGACTCAACGTCACGCCGACAGCAAGACCGCCATCATCCATCACCGTGATGGGGAACTTAGAACAGTCGAGCCGATTCACCGCGACGAGGACCGGTACGCCGGCATAGGTGCGGAGTGCAAAGGACAGAATGCCCGTGAGAACAGGGGATGCCGTCCCTTCCAACGTCGCGCGCTTACCGACGCCGCCCCCGATCAACGGGTCAAAGTGGACGTATACAATAGTATTGGCCTCAATATCAGTCGAAGCCGAGTAGACCAACCCCTTTTCGCTCCAGGCCGACGTGACCTGCTTGAGACTGACGGTTCCCCAGGCCGCATCACGCCCATCCAACTCGACGGATAGCCCACCGTCCCCAAGGAGATTGTCCCGCCATTGCTTCTCAAACAATTTCCCGCGAGATCTGGTTGATTGGAACGAAACGGTGCGCTCATCGCTGGATCGTTCGTTGAACTGAGTCGTGAGTTTTTCAAGCAGTTGCTTCCTGACGATGACTGCTGAATCGCCGGACGTGAAGGTCAACCCGCCCGCGGCCGCACGAATGGCATAGGTCAGCCGTCCGATTTCAGTCTCGAGCTGTTCCGAAGGAACTCGAGCAACAGGTTTGGGAACATAGGGGGTCTTGTCCCCATACCGCGCAAACACCCAGAACCCCGAGTCGGTCATCAGAAACTGCGAGTACCGCGCCACCACCGGCATCTCAAACTTCGGACTGGCATAGGCCATCTTGATCTGGAACCCTTTCTCCTCATCCTTCAGCACCTCATTCCCCGACAGGCCCAACACAAGCTTGTCCAGCTTGGCCGTGGGCACTTTCACCACGAGACTCTTCTCAACCTGTTCAATCAATCGATACCTAAGATAGTCACGCATCGCGCCGATGCTCTGCAGCGGCAGGGCATACCAGGAGAGACGAGGATGGAGCTCTCGAACCTTCATCCTGAAGGCCAGCTGATCTTCCGCTGTGTCCGTATCCAGCTCGGGCGGCAGGAACAGGAGGTCGCCCGTCATCGTGGCTGCAAACTGAAGCGAGTTGGCAGGACTGGCAATCGCAAACTCCAGTTCCAACTCACTCCGGCCTGCCCTGCTGACGAGTTGGATATCCTCAACCTTCACCGACAGATCTTCGTACCCCTTCGGTGGCTGGGTCGGAGTAATGACCAGCCCCTTGAGCAGCGCCAGCAACCGACTCATCCCACGATTCGAGATCCCAATCCCCAAATCAGCCGCAGCGTGCCCACCGCCCTGCTGCTGAAGTTGGTCCTGCAGGGCCAAGCTCTCATACACCGCCCGCTGGTGGTCGACGATCAGTTGGCCTTCTCGGTCGGCACCACAGCCGGATAGGACCATCACCCACAAGGCTAACAGCAATACGTGCTTCCATCTCATGGCCATTCTCAATGTAATAATGCCAGTTGTACTGGATGCAATACGGACTCATTGCTCCTTTGATCTCAATGGGTACTAAACGGGACAGTCATAGCGATGATCGATATGGGGAGTCAATCCTCAATTCAGGACTCCAATGGTGCGTCGTACAGAGGGTTTTTCGAACACATCATTATGACAAAGGCTAAACTTACGGTCGAAAACAAACCAACTCAAGCCGCGATCGAGGAGGGTCGATCTGTGTAACTGTCCGTTTTGAATCAGTCTCTCCACCGTGGGGCGATGAATTCAAACTCGTAGGGATCTCTAGAATACTCCCATCGTGGTGACACGTACGTCCACCCACGTTCAGCTTTCTTGGTTTCAACCCGCTTCTGCAATTCCTCTTCCAGGGCACGGCGACTTTCCTCCCACGCCTGACCATAATTAGCTGTTCTGATTGCCTCTCGCGTTATGTCGTTGTAAGCCTCTGCTCGCAACTGCCGTTCGCGACGCTGCTCCAGCGCTTCACGGAGCTCGGAGTACAAAACACCAATAATCTCACGTAGGGATCGCGGGGCATCAACCGAAGGCACAGTCAAGAGTCGCTTACGCTGGAAACTAGAGAGGCTGTTATGGAAGTCGATAATTTCCTTCTTGTCAAGAGTGGGCATTAGGTTGTGGGCAACTCTGTTCCGCAAGGCATTTAATGCCTTGTGCCCATGGACTGATGACTTTTCGAGAATACCTAGCGCAACCGCGAGTGACAGTTTCTGAGAAAATGTGTACCGTTCGAGATCAAGAGCAACAGGATTCGGCAATGACTCGCGGATGCAGATTTCGATAATCTGCTCAATTACGACATGGCCTGTTATTGCGATATGAAAGGATTTTGGTTCAATCGCAGCAAGGAAGTCCTCTTCGCCTGGAGGATTGTTGAAATTCATGGCTCCCGATATCAGCACGGCCCGGCTAGTGAGGGCATTTTCAGGAAATTATCGTAAACACAAAATCGATTGATTTTCCTGGCGTCTCGTTGGGCTTGTCAAGTATCTGAGGTGGGGGATTGGCGGGATTAAAGACTTGGATAGGCATCTGATGAGTCAGAGGCTCTCTCTTCACTTCGTCTTCGCATTACAGCGGAAGCCCTGGATTAAATCATCCAGGGCTTCGTCCAGGATTTTGATCTTCACACGACCTTGTTTCGGATGTCTGCTTTGGCGGCTTCCCAATCGACAAATTGAGATTGCCCCTCGGCCAGTCGT